>JAYUCQ010000554.1:0-2772 GCA_043740265.1 Hyphomicrobium sp. | reverse complement strand
AGACGTGAACTTGCATTCGCACGGCGGGACAACGGCATGCAACTCCTACCCAAATGGCTTCAAGGCGGGCCGGGTCCGACCGGCGACACGCGACAGGCCGGTGTTGAAACTGTAGTCGCCCCGGGCAGGGACGGCGATCTGCTCGACGCCTACTCGTCGGCGGTCGTTGGCGTGGTTGAAGCTGTTTCGCCATCCGTCGTTCACGTCCAGGTGCGCGGCGAATGTAAAGGGCGCATGTCGCAAGGTTCCGGCAGCGGTGTCATAATCTCTCCCGACGGGCTCGTACTCACCAATAATCATGTGATCGAGGGCGCCAGCGCGATCGAACTCGGTCTCGCGGATGGACGCAGCTTCAATGCTCGTGTGCTCGGCCGCGATGCCGACAGCGATCTCGCGGTGCTGCGCGGCGAGACAACGGAAACTTTACCTGCAGCAACCTTGGCTAATTCCAAGCTCGTGCGGCCCGGCCAGATCTCGATTGCGATCGGCAATCCGCTTGGGTTCCAGTCGACAGTCACTGCGGGAATTGTCAGTGCCGTCGGCCGCTCGTTGCGCGCACAAAATGGCCGCCTGATCGGCGATGTCATTCAGACCGACGCGGCGCTCAACCCGGGAAATTCAGGCGGGCCGTTGGTTAGTTCGGCTGGCCAGGTGATCGGCATCAACACCGCCATGATTATGGGTGCGCAAGGGATCTGCTTTTCGGTCGCCTCGAATACGGCCCTGCACGTCCTCACTCAGATTTTGCAGCATGGCAAGGTTCGCCGGGCTCGCATTGGCGTGGTCGCCGAGCAGATACCGCTGGCACGACGCCTGGCGGCCATCGCCGGCGTTTCGCAAACCAGCGCTGTGCGAATACGGGAGATTCAGTCTGGCAGTCCCGCCGACTCCGGCGGCGTCCAGACAAACGACATTCTGCTGGCATTCGATCGATCAGCGATAACCGGCGTCGACGATGTCTCGAGGTTGCTGGATTATTCTGCAATCGGCCGCAAAATCACGGTCGCGATCCTGCGCGGCGAGGCCCGGTTCGACGTCTCGATCCTCCCCGTTGAGCGCGATGCCATTAACTAACTTGGATCTTGCAGCTCAACTAACGGTGGGAACGCATTGCTTTGTGGAACCAAACTTAAAGTTAGGCATTCTCCCTGCAAGCGGAAGCAAATGTTTCCCAGCGTTTGCTTTCTAAAGACTAATTATCTGTTGTTCAGTCAGTCTTGTAATCTTGCAATAGTGAGTAATACAGTGTACGGTTCTAACGAGTAGCGCTGTCCCCGAGTTCCCCCCTCGTAGCGCTATCTCCCGCCCGCAGCCCTCCCCCGGCTGCGGGCTTTTCTTTTGTGGCGCTTGCCGACACGCCTTCGGCGAGCCGGCCGCCAAGCGCGGGACACCGTCGCAGGCGGCCGGCTCCGCGAAGCGGAGTCGCCTGCGACCACAAAAGAGCAGTCGCCAAGCGCCACTAAGAAGCCGAGGTCTTCATCACGAACGGATTGCCGCCGCCGCCCGTCGACGTGTTCACCCAGACGCTTTTTGTGTGCAGGTATTCGTTGATGGCGTCCTGACCGTTTTCGCGTCCGAGTCCCGAGGACTTGTAGCCGCCAAACGGCATCGTGAAACTGACCGCGCGATAGGTGTTGTCCCACACGGTGCCGGCCCGGATCTTCTTCGCCATCGTCAGTCCCCGGTTGATCGATTGTGTCCAGACCCCTGATCCCAAACCATAAATCACGTCGTTGGCAATTTCGATGGCGTGGGCTTCATCCTTGAACTTGATCACCGATAACACCGGCCCGAAGACTTCCTCCTGGGCAATCCGCATCTTGTTGTCGACGCCAGTGAAAATCGTCGGCTTGACGAAGTACTTGCCGCCACCTTCTGCGGCCGTTGCCGGTCCGCCGCCCATTACGCAATTAGCGCCTTCGCCCTTGGCAATGTCGATGTATCCCAAAATCTTCTGGTATTGCGGCGGCGTTGTCACCGGTCCGACCTGGGTGTCGAAGCTCTGCGGATCGCCGAGCTTGGCGGTTTTGGCGACCGTCAACAGCTTCTCGACAAATCTGTCGTGGATGCTTTCCTGCACCAGCAGACGCGATCCGGCGACGCAGGTTTGCCCGGTTGCCGCGAAAATACCGGAGATCGCACCGTTCACGGCATCATCGATGATGCAATCGTCGAACACGATGTTGGGAGACTTGCCGCCGAGCTCCAATGAGACCTTCTTGAACGACTGACCCGCCAGCGATGCCACACGGGCGCCGGTCACAGACCCACCAGTGAACGCAACCTTGGCAACCTTCGGATGGGTCACCAGCGGCTCACCTGCAGCCGCGCCATAACCCGTCACGACGTTTACGACACCAGCTGGGACGCCCGCCGGCTCGATCACTAGGCGCATGAATTCTAGCAATGAGGCCGAGGTATATTCTGATGGCTTGATGACTGCTGTGCAGCCGGCCGCAAGCGCTGGCGCGAGTTTCCAGGCAACCAGCAACAGCGGCGAGTTCCACGGAATGATCATCGCGCAGACGCCAACCGGTTCTTTCAGAATATAGGCAAAATGGTCCGGCTTATCGACCGGTACGACCGCGCCCTGCACTTTGTCGGCGAGGCCTGCGTAATAATAGTACCACTCGGGCATGTAGCGCAGCTGCGCCTGCATTTCCGAGATCAGTTTGCCGTTATCGCGAACCTCCACTTGCGCCAGGTAATCGCCGTGCTGCTCGATGAGACCAGCAATCTTGCGCAGCAACCGCCCGCGCCCCGTTTGCGTCA
>JAYUCQ010000553.1:0-6768 GCA_043740265.1 Hyphomicrobium sp. | reverse complement strand
CCGAGATGATGCAGGCGACCGAATGGCAGCAACACAGCGTGCGAGGCTTCCTCGCCGGGACGGTCAAGAAAAAGCTTGGGTTCAATCTGACCTCATCGAAGTCTGAAGGAGAGCTCCGCCGCTACCGTATTGACACCAAGCGTGGTCGCTAACGTGAAGACCTCGGCCATCGACATCACGGCGGAGCTCGCACGGCTCGAAGCGCTCACCAACTTCGAGCTGCGCGGCGAATGGCGGCGGCTGCATCGCATGCAGCCGCCGAAAAGTCTGTCTCGCGACCTCCTGCTTCTCAGCATCACTTACAAAATGCAGGAGAGGGCGCGCGGCGGCCTCTCCAAATCGGTTCTGCGCAAGATCACCAGCAACCAGACAGAAAAGTCAGCGGGCGACGATCGCAGAGTTACGCCTCCCGTCGCGGTGAAGCCCGGCACACGCCTCATTCGCGAGTGGCGCGGCGTCACGCACACCGTGCTCGTCCAAGCCGACGGCGTTGAGTGGCGCGGCAACCGATATAAGTCGCTCTCGGTCGTCGCGGGCGAAATCACCGGCGCTCATTGGCCGGGCCCACGCTTTTTCGGCTTGAGATCGAGAAAGGTGGTGGCAGATGGCTGAAATGGCAACCGACGCGGTCCGAAAGGCCTTCGCCGACTTGACTGCTCAATTGGAGGACGCATCCTTGCTCGCATCGCAGGGGCAAGGCATCGAGAGCATCTACGAAGCGCACAACTACAGGAAACGACTTGCGACCGCTGTCGATCGCATCTGCCAACGCCTTAGGCGACTGGAAAGGCGCCTCAAATGAAACGGATCAACTGCGCCATCTACACTCGAAAGTCCTCCGACGAAGGCCTGGAGAAAGAGTTCAACTCGCTCGACGCGCAGCGCGAGGCCTGCGAGGCCTACGTCAAGAGCCAGAAACATGCTGGCTGGACGGCGGTGGGCGACCTCTACGATGACGGCGGACTTTCCGGCGGTACCATAGAACGTCCTGCGCTTCAGCGGCTGCTCTCCGATATCAAGGCAGGTAAGGTCCAGATTGTGGTCGTCTACAAAGTCGACCGTCTGACGCGCTCGCTTGCCGACTTCGCCAAGATCGTCGACGTGCTCGACGCCCATGGCGCCTCGTTCGTCTCGGTGACACAGCAATTCAACACGACAACCTCGATGGGCCGGCTGACTCTTAACATGCTGCTCTCGTTTGCTCAATTCGAGCGCGAGATCGCGGGCGAGCGCATTCGCGACAAAATCGCAGCCTCGAAAGCCAAAGGCATGTGGATGGGTGGTAACGTGCCGCTCGGCTACGACGTTAAGGAGCGCAAGCTCATCGTAAATGAGCCTGAAGCCGAGACAGTGCGCAACATATTCAGGCGTTATGTCGAACTTGGGTCGGTCCGGTTGCTGGGCAACGAACTCGACCGGTTCGGTATCGTGAGTAAGCGCCGCGAGGGGGCAGGTGGTGTCCTATCAGGCGGAAACCGGTTCTCCCGCGGTGCGCTCTACACGCTCCTGCAGAACCGGCTCTATCGGGGCGAGATTGCCCATCAGAGCAACATGTACCCGGGACAACATGAAGCGATCGTCGACGCCGAGCTCTGGCAGGTCGTCCAGGAGAAACTGACGACTAATCGTCAGGCGCGTACGCACGGCGCAACCGCCGAAGAGCCGAGTCTGCTTGCCGGAATGATCTTGGACGGCGAGGGACAACGAATGACGCCGACGCACGCGGTCAAGCGTGGCCGGCGCTATCGGTACTACGTTTCCACTTCGCTCATATCAGGTGTTCGCTCGGATCACTGCAAGGGCTGGCGTGTTCCGGCAGGCGACGTCGAAGGCCTTGTGTTCGATCGCCTTCGTGCATTCTTTGCCTCCGAACAGGAGATCGGAGATGCGTTGGCATGGGCTGATCTTGATGCATCTACGCAGCGCTCGGCACTTACCAAAGCAAAGCATCTAGCCGAGAACTGGACGACCTTGCCGTCGATCGAGCTACGTGCACTTGTCAGATCCGTGATCGAGCAGGTGAAGATCGAGGATCACCAAATCATTGTGCGACTGAAGCGTGAAGCAATATCGTCGGTCGTCGCAAAACAACTCTCATCTGCCTACGTCGGCACGGGAAGTGAAATGGAGCCGGTCGAACTTTCGATAGAAGCCAAACTACGCCGTGCGGGGAAAGGTGTTCGGCTTGTGATCGGCGGAGGTATGGCCGTACCAACCGATCGTCGTCTGGTTGCTCTGTTGCGCGATGCGCACGCCACACGCGAAGCACTCCTCTCCGGTCGCGACGAGCCAATTGACGCGATGGCTCGCCGGCTCAGTCTGAAGAGGGACTATATCTCCGCGCTCGTACGCGTGACGTATCTGGCGCCCGACATTGTGAGCGCTCTCATGGCTGGTAGGCATTCAGGCGAGCTCACGCCAGCGCGCGTGCTGACGGCCTGTAAAGACCTGCCGCACGTTTGGCAGCTCCAGCGCGAAGCTCTCGGACTTGAGACGCGATAGCGCCTGCCACGTCCCAATAACGATGCGAGTCTGACCGGCCGAAAAAGGGCGGCAGAGATAAAACGGGCAAGGAGCCGACGAACGTCGTGCAGAGACCGGGGTGGCGTATGGAATCGCAAAACTTTCGTCGACAAGGCCCGGAAAAGACGCTAAATTTTTACCTACGAAAATAGCATAATATGCAGCAATATCAATGAGTTATTCGGTGGCTGGGGAACTAGGATTCGAACCTAGACAGGCAGAGTCAGAGTCTGCAGTCCTACCATTAGACGATTCCCCAAAGCCGGGATCAGCCAGGGCCTTGCACCGCGACGGAGTGCGGTATCTAACGGGCGCGAACCGCGAATGCAAGTCCCGGGTCGCCTCCAGCGCTCATGGCCGCATCAGACGGGTCACAAGCGTTTGACCGGCGTTCTTTGGGTCATTGCTAACATCGGCCCTTGGCTGGGCGAAACGCCACAAAGTACTGGCTTTCGACCACTCGCCGCCGCGCAAAACATCATAAAATCGTTCCTGGCCCACGCCGCGTTGCCACGTCTTGAATACGCGGGTTCAGCCCGTCCTACAGCCCCGCAAGCCATAATACAAAATATACAAATACGCCGGCTCGGCGATGACCAGATACGCCTGCTGAAAATCAATGTGCTGCTTCAAATGCGCAAAGGCGTAAGGCAGCAACGCGCCCCCCGCGATCGCCATGATCAGCAACGCCGATCCCGTTTCGGTATGACGTCCAAGACCACGGATGGCGAGCGGGAAGATCGCCGGCCACATCATCGCGTTGGCAAAACCCAGTGACGCGATGAAAGCGACAGACGTGTAACCGCTGGTGCCATACGCCGCCAGCGACAGCACAACGGCAAGCGCGGCTGAGAGCGCCAAATAGCGCTCCTGCGAAACGAAGCGCGGAATGATGCAAAGTCCGGCAACGTAACCCGCCAGCATAGCGGCCAGTGTATAGGCCGTGAAAAACCGCGTCTGTTCGAGCGGCAGATTAAAGCCCTGGCCGTAGACACCAATCGCATCACCCGCCATCACCTCAACGCCGACATACAAGAAGAGGCAGAGCACACCCAGCCAAAGATGCGGATAGCGAAAGATGCTCGTGCCATTACCGGCTGCCGTTTCTCCAGGATTGGCAGCGGCCGGCATGATTTCCGGCAGACCGGACCGCGCGATCCAGAAGCTCAGCCCTGCGAGCAACATCGCCATGATCATGTACGGCACATAAACTTGCCCCGCAAAGGCGTTGAGCAGGGTTTCGCGCGCATCCGTCGTGACTGCGTTTTTCACCTGATCGGCGAAGTTATCGAGGCCGTGCAAAACCAAGGCACCAAAGCAGATGGGCGCGAGAATACCCGCGAACTTATTGCAGATACCCATGAAGGCGATGCGCTGCGCCGCACTTTCGATGGGCCCAACAATACTGATGTAGGGATTGGACGCGGTTTGCAGCAGCGCCAATCCAGCGCCGATGACGAACAGCCCCGTCAGCGCGCCGGGGTAAAGCCGCATCGTGGTGAATTGACCAAACAGCGCCGCACCAATGGCCATGACCAAGAGCCCAAGCGCCATGCCTTTCTTCATGCCCGTGCGGCGCAGAATGGCGGAAGACGGCAGCGCCAGAAAAAAGTACGACAAGTAGAACGCCATCGGCACCAGGAAGGCGTTGACGTCGTCGAGATCGAAGGCGAGCTTGACGAAGGTGATCAGCGGGCCGTTCAGCCAGGTAACGAATCCGAAAATAAAAAACAGGGCGCAGATTGTGATGACAGGGCCGAAATCACCAGTTTTGGCCGCCGCCTGACCTGCGGTCTCTGAATTCGCCGTTGTCATTCTTGGCCAACCGCCCCCGCGTCTTATGCGTGTCCTATGCGTGCGCGAGCGTAGGCGACCGCCGCGGCGAATGCACGCCCAGCATGCGCGGAAGATGTGCTGGGGACACCGCCAGGGGCCGGCCAAACGACCATTTTCGGCATTTTGATCGTGCTGAATTGAACTATTCTAAAGTAGGCGACACAGCGTTGCGCGGTTCAACGAAATGAACCTTGACGAATGTGTACTTTTTTGGCCAAGATCGCCATCAGTGCCCGCAAGGGTATCCGATACCGGGGCCTTGAACCCCGTTTGATTGGAGCACGCACGTGATCGTCTGTTCTTGCAACGTCATTACTGACGCTCACATCGAGCGCGCCGTCATCGAAATTATGAGCGCATCGACGGCCCTGTTGCCAACGCCCGGCGTAGTCTTCCGTCATCTCAACACGAAAATGAACTGCTGCACCTGTGCGCCGGTCGCCGTCGCTGCGATTTATGCGGCCTTGGACCGTCTTGAAGCCGATACGCGCGTCAATGCGTTCGCGCTTGCCGAAGCCCGCACAAAACTGATCCGCATTGAAGACCGCCGCGAACGCCGTCAGCGGCGCACTGACGCTGAACAAGCCGCTCTGCGCCCGGGTCAAGCGCGCAATCGAAGCGCCGCCTGACCCGCCGTCCTGATAGCGGCACCATTGCTTTTTTCGCGAGCCGCTGGCGATCTTCGCCGTGATCGGCTACGTCACATATCAACGTAGCCTTCGATACAGATTGCCGCCGCCACGGCACGCGATCCCACCGCTATTTTGGAGCAGCCGTCATGAAGGGCAACAAAGACGTCATCGCGCGCTTAAACGAAGCCCTCAAACTCGAACTTGGCGCCATCAATCAGTACTGGCTGCACTACCGTCTACTCGCCAACTGGGGCTACACGAAACTTGCAAAGAAAGAGCGCAAGGAATCGATCGAAGAAATGGAGCACGCCGACAAAATCGTCGACCGCATCATTTTCCTCGACGGTCATCCAAATCTGCAGCATGTCGCGCCCTTGATGATTGGCGAGAACATCAAAGAAGTTCTGGAGTGCGACCTTAAAGGTGAGCACATCGCGCGCGAAAGTTATTCGAAATCGCGCGATGTCTGCCGCGAACACGGCGACTATGTAACGATGCAGATATTCGAAAAGCTGCTGAAAGACGAGGAAGGCCATATCGACTTCCTCGAAACGCAGCTTGATCTCTTGAAGCGCATTGGCGTCGAAAACTACGGCCTGCTGCAATCGGAAGGCGCAGACGAAGCGGAAGGGCATTGAGCGCGTCCGAACCGGAAGTGTCCGCGTCCGCACTCGGTCTCGTCTCGCCTGATCTGGTGGCTGGCCGCTCCTGCGAAAACTGCACGATGTGCTGCAAGCTTCTCGCCATCGACGTGCTCGGAAAACCGCGCGGCGTGTGGTGCGCAAAGTGCGACCAGAAGCGCGGCTGCACGATTTACGAAACACGGCCTGATCCGTGCCGCGGATTTTATTGCGGCTACCTGCGCCTGCCCGATCTCGACGACCGCTGGAAACCGGCCAAGGCCAAGTTTCTCATCAACTATGAAGACAAAGCCAACCGTATTGTCATCCACACCGATCCGGCAAGGCCCGACGCGTGGAAAGCCGAGCCCTTTTACAAAACCATCAAACAGTGGGCCGCAACCGCGCAGCGTCAGGCCGGCATGGTTCTAGTCTGGGCCGGATCACGCGCCACGATCGTCCTTCCCGACCGCGACGTCGATCTCGGCGACGTCCGCGAAGATCAGCTCATCGTGCCCGTCGAGCGCATGACCGCGCGGGGAATGGAGATTGGGTTTGAAGTCAGGGATGGGTGATTACCGCCTCCCAAACAAGCGCTCAATATCCGCCAGCTTTAACGCCACGTATGTCGGGCGGCCGTGGTTGCATTGGCCGGAGTAGGGCGTCGCTTCCATCTCGCGTAAGAGCGCGTTCATTTCATCCGCTGTCAGACGCCGGCCAGAACGCACGCTGCTGTGACACGCCATGCGCGAGGCGATCGCTTCAAGACGATCCTTCAACGCCCGCGTTGAGCCGTCAGTCCGGATTTCAGCGGCGAGGTCTTTCACCAAACCGTCGATGTTGGTTGTTCCGAGCAACGCCGGTGTTTCACGCACCGCGACAGCGCCGGTGCCAAAGGATTCCAGCACCAGTCCAAGCTCACTCAATTCCGCCGCCTTCTCGCACAGCAATTCGGCGCCGTCCGCATCGAGGCTGACAATCGCCGGAATGAGCAGCCCTTGCGTGGCAACGCTGCCGTTCGCCAGCATGGCTTTGAGGCGCTCATAGACAATACGCTCGTGCGCCGCGTGCTGATCGACAATGACGAGGCCGTCCCGCGTTTGCGCCACGATATAGTTTTCGTGCACCTGAGCCCGCACCGCGCCGAGCGGGCGGTC
>JAYUCQ010000552.1:0-6771 GCA_043740265.1 Hyphomicrobium sp. | reverse complement strand
GCCGACCGCGTCGTGATCGTCGACGAAAAAGGCAAGATCGTTGACGGCGATCAGCTGATGGCGGTGATTGCTGAAAGCTGGCACCAGTCTGGCAAGCTGACCGCCGGCGGTATTGTTGCAACCGTCATGAGCAATCTCGGGCTTGAGCGCCATTTGAAAACAGCCGGCCTGACTTTGGCCCGTACGCCTGTCGGCGACCGCTACGTCACCGAACACATGCGCAAGCACGGCTTTAACGTCGGCGGCGAGCAGTCGGGGCATATCGTGCTCTCCGATTTCACGACAACCGGCGACGGGCTTGTGTCAGCACTCCAAGTCCTCGCCTGCGTCGTGCAAACCGGAAAACCGGTGTCGGAAGTTTGCGCCAGGTTCCAGCCAGTGCCGCAGGTCTTGAAAAGCGTCCGCTATTCCAACGGCAAGCCGCTTGAAGACAAGCGCGTTGTCAAAGCCATTGAGGGCGCTAAGGCCCGTCTCGGCGATCGCGGCCGTCTGGTCATCCGTCCGTCGGGCACAGAGCCAGTCATTCGCGTCATGGCGGAAGGCGATGATGAGAGCGTAGTCTCGTCCGTCGTCGGCGACATCGTTGACGCGGTGAAATCGGCGGCCGCCGCATAGAGCGGCCGCCGCTTAGTCTTTTGCCGGCAAAGATAAGCGGTCAAGCCGCAGCCGGTGGCGGTCGTCGGTCAATAAATGCACGGACGCAAGGGCGCCGGCCAAAACCGCAATCGCGGTCGCCCCTGCAATCAAAAACATAATCATGATCTGATATTTCGCAGCTTCGACCGGATCGATGCCGGCCAGAATCTGCCCCGTCATCATGCCGGGCAGCGAGACGACGCCGGCTGCCGCCATCGCGTTCAAAATCGGCATCAATCCGGTTTTCAGGCTGCGGCGCAATATGTCCTCGAAGGCGACCACGCGCGTTGCTCCAAGCGCCAGGCGTGATTCAATCGCGGTGCGTTCGCGCGTCGCCGCCGACGTCATTGCATCCAGCACCAACGCGACGCCCGAGAGCGCATTGCCGACAATCATGCCGAGGATTGGCAGCAAAATGCGTGGCGCATACCACGGCTGCGGCTGAATAACGGCCAGCGCAATGATCGTCGTCACTAGCCCAGAGATGAACGCTGGCGAACTGCTCAGCAGCATCGCCCGCCAGCCCTTGAAGCGGCGTTCTTGGCGCATGACAATTTCTGCGCCTGCGGCAATCGCCATCACGACCGCAAAGATAAGGGTCCAGAGCGCTGAATTCTGCGCAAAAATAAATTTCAAAACCAGCGCGACGGCGGCGAGCTGAACAATCATGCGCAGCGACGCAATCGCCAGAGTCTTTTCCAGCCGCAGACCGTAGATAAAGGATATCGCGCCGTTCAACACAACCAGCGATGCGGCAATGATCAGATCGGAGGCTGACAGCGGAACATATGAGTTCATGCGCGCGCCGCCACTCGGGTTGGCAATGGCTTTGCCAGTTGCAGCCGGGCATGCGACAGCCGCTCGATCTGGGCTTGGTCATGACTCGCCAGCACGACGGTCCGGCCAGCTAAGAGCTGATAGCGAATAAGTTCCTCGACCAGTGCTGCGTTTTGCGGATCAAGGCCGCTGGTCGGCTCGTCCAATAACAACACGCGTGGTTCGTCAATCATTGCGCGTGCCAGGGCCAGCCGGTGCCGTTCTCCGGTCGAGAGTTCGCTCAGCGGCCGGTCCAGTAACTTGGGATTGAGCGCCATCGCCGACAGCAAACGGTCGAGGCGGGCCGGCGCTTCCGCCGCTTTGAGTTCAAAGGCTTCGCGCGCGGTCGCCGTCCACCAGGCCGGCTCGGATGAGGCGTAGCGGACGCGGCGGCGCCAATTTGGAGCCCGCATTTCGCGGCGTTCCGCACCGTTGGCGAAGACGTGTCCCGGTGCGGCATCGAGATCGGCGATGGCGCGCAGCAAACGGGTTTTACCCGAACCCGAGGGCCCTTCGACGGCCAAGCATTCGCCATCCGCAACCGTGAAGGTTAGCGGCGGCAGCGGCTCGACTTTCAAAGATTCAACTCGCAGCACGTATGCGCCCAACCCTTTTCAATAACCGGGTACGGGTCGTGCTTAGCAAGCAGACGGCATGGACGCTAGTGAAGCGGGAAGCTTGCGCACGTCCGTTGAAGACGCGGCAACGCCTTTCTTACGCAGCCAAGCGGATTTCCTGCATCTTCATCGCGATAATGTCGCGGTTGAAGGGCTTCAACAGGAAGTCATCGGCGCCCGCAACCGATGCCCGGTCAAGATCTGCGACATCGTTTTCGGTCGAGAGATAAACGATGTACGGACGGCGCGCCAGTTTCAGGCGGCGCACCTGGGCGATGAAATCATGTGTGCTGGCACCTGGCATCTTCCAATCCGCGAAGATCAGATGCGGGGCGTCGTCAGCCAATCTGGCAATGGCGTCTTTGGGAGTTTCAGCTTCGATGACCCGGTAACCCAGGCTTTCAAAAATCAGCCGCGCGTATTTGCGGATGATTTCGGAATCGTCGACGATCAGGCAAAGGTTCATGCGCCGGGCTCACATGCGGGTTCGTTGAAACTGTCAGCCACACTGTGCCGCCCAAGCCTTAACGCGCGCTTAAGCAGTGTGACTTTCAGCCGGTAATTTACGGCGTCGTCTATCCCGGCTTTGCAACCAGGAGAATATCAACGCCGTCTTTCAAAATTTCGAGTCGCATCTGCGACGTCTCGGCGATGCGCCACGTATAGTAGGCCTGAATACTCATGGCATCGAGTGCAATCGGGGCACCGGATATAAATTCCGTCAGATGCTGCGGCGGACGCGCGCCCGTGCCTTTGCAGCGAATGAGAAAGCTCGGCGTCTCGAACGACCCGCCGATCGCCACTTCAATTTCGCCGCCTCGTGGCAGTGCTGTCACGGAACAGGCGACGAGATTGAGCAGCAACTTGACCTTATCTTTGGCAACGTATCCCGGCGCGCCGCGCCAGTTCAATTTGTGCTTGCCCTGGGTAATGCCGATGAAGCCGCGCGAAATTTGCTCCGCGGTGCCAAGGTCGATCATCGATCCGGCAGACCCCGCCGCGCCAAAGGCAAAGCGCGCGAACTGCAGCCGGGCCGACGCCTGTTCTGTGACGTTGCGAATGACGTTCAGCGCATAGGTTTTAGCCTGCGCATCGTCGTCTTCGTCCAAGATTTCGAGGCCATTGTAGATGGCGCCGACGGGATTGATGACGTCGTGGCAGATCTTGCTGGAGATCAGCGCCGCGAGTTCAAGATCGGTCGGGTGCACGCGCTCGTTCATTGATAGCCCCACGATAAAAGCCTGCCGGCAGCTGGTTGCCTGCATAGATTGCGGCGGCTCTGGCACTGATGCGCCACGCGAGCCTACAGGGGCCGCTTGCAAATTCGTCTCTCGCACAGATACATGCGCCGCGCCATTTTTGCAAAGAGCGACGAAGCCGGGTATGCGTCGCGGGCGGCTTTACGCCGGGATGTGAGTCTTGCGGGACACGGTGCACCGCCGGCCCGCCACAATTTTGGAACTGGCTTTTAACCGGCACACGCCCTGTCAAAGCGCTGTGACGTCCCTGAGGTATGACGGCCAATGGTGCCTTTCGATCATAAACAGCTGGCGGCGGCGCTCTATCCCGCCGTGTTAGAAGCGGGACGCGTGGAGATGCAACATTTCACGTCCGGCTCCAAATCCAGCATTGTGATTGAGACCAAAGCCGATAGATCACCGGTGACGGCGGCCGACCGGCAAGCGGAAGCCATTATTGTCGCAGCCCTTGCCTCGTTTGCACCAGAAATTCCAATTGTTGCCGAAGAAGCAGTTGCGGCAGGCCACATCCCGGCGCGCGCAGATCGTTTCTTTCTGGTCGATGCGCTCGACGGCACGCGGTTGTTTATTCGCGGCAAGCCAGAGTTTTCAGTCAACATCGGCCTTGTCGACAAAGGCCGCCCCGTGTTTGGCCTTATCTATATTCCGCCAACCGGCGATCTTTACGTGACGGTTGGCAACGGCGCGGCTGCAAAAGCCATCGCCCCATGCGGGGTGACGCAGGCGCGCTCCTACGAAGCCTTACCGTTTTCTATTCTCAAATCGCGTACGCCAGACCGCGCCAACCTCAAAGCCTACAATAGCCAGTCGGCAGGTGGCGCCAGCTCTGAATTTCTGACCGCTCTCAATGTGCGTCACGCAGAACCCGTCGGCTCGTCGCTGAAGTTCTGCCTTATCGCCGCTGGAGAAGGCGATATCTACGCCCGCTTTGGCGAGACCAGCGAATGGGATACAGCCGCCGGACAAGCGATCCTCGAAGCGGCCGGTGGCAGCGTCACGACGCTCGATGGCGCGCCGCTGACCTACGGCAAAGCCAGCGCCACCTATCGCAATCCGCACTTCGTCGCCTGGGGCCGCGAGCCTCTGCTGCCAGTCCCTGAAGCCTGAGTTTTCGCGCAAATAGCCGAAATTTTGTGGGCCCGATGTGGTTCTGGCGCACAAGCAACGCTTTCCGGCCACACTTTGGCAAAAGTGTCCCGCGACTCTCATAATCGAATCGCGGCCGGGATTATGCTGCGGAACTTCATTTTATAGGCCAGATGATGCCCCAGACCATGCCCCAAATCATGACATGCCGGGTTGCTCTAAACCGTAGGCTACTCGCGGTATTTGCTGCGCTGTGTGCGTTGGCCGTTGCGCCGGTCGTAGCTTTCGCGGTCGATGATTCATACCATCCGCCAGCCGATCCCTCATACAGCAATGATGCCTATCAGGCACCGCCGCCGCCGACTGCTGAAACCTATGAGCCTTACCGTCCTGCCACCGCAGCGCCTGTGGCAAATCAAGGTGCGTACCGTCCGCTTGATGGATCGCGTCGCGACGGCAGCGGTTACGGCGACACTTATACGCCCGGGCCCGCGCCGGAACAATCTGGCCGCAGCGAACACTACGAGCCGGTGGCCCCGCCTGATCAAGGTGGCCCCGTCGAGGCCGGGTCGCGCGGATCTTATACCCAGGCAGAAATCGTTCGTGCCGGTCACGGCTTTTTTGGCAACGTCAGCACCGGATTGGCGTCAGCCGTCGAGTGGGCGTTTCAGAAAGCCGGCCGCCCGAACGGATACATTCTCGGTCAGGATGCCGGTGGCGCGATCGTTGCGGGCTTACGCTACGGCGAAGGTTTGATGCACACCAAAGACGCTGGCGACCATAAGGTCTATTGGCAGGGCCCGTCGATCGGTTACGACCTCGGTGCCGAGGGCAACAAGGTCATGGTCCTCGTCTACAACTTGCGTGACCCGTCCGATATTTATAACCGGTTCGGCGGCGTTGAAGGCGACGCTTACCTTGTGGGTGGTGTGGGTGTGCAACTCGAAAAGGCCGGCCACGTGACGCTGGCCCCGATCCGCTCCGGCCTTGGGCTGCGCCTGGGAGCCAACGTGGGTTATCTAAAGTATACGCGCCAGCCGACGTGGAATCCGTTCTGAGAATCCGGTCTGGCGAGCATTTTGAGCTGTCGCCACCAGCGGCCTCAAATGCTAGGAATACCGGACGCCGGAGCGCCGCAGACGCCGCGCCCGCATAACGCTTAAGCCGGGGACAGCCGCTTGATCACCGTCTACGCCGCAATGCATGTGATCCTGGGCTTCCTGCTGGCGGCCTTTTTGCTGCTGTTGTTACAGCCGGCCTATCGCCGCCGTATCGAACGCTTTGCGACTGAAAGCATCAAGCGCTCGCTGCCCCTGACGGAAACCGAAATCAATGCCGACAAGGATCGCATCCGTGCAGGCTTCGCAATCGACGTCCATAAGCTCGAAATGAAGCTTGAGGATGCGACGATGGCCGCTGCCCGCCAAAGCGTCGAAATCAACCGCCGCGATGCCAAGGTGCACGATCTCGAACAGTCGATCGAAACGCATAAACTGAGCGTCGAAGAACACGAAAACGCCCGCCGCGTTCTTGAACAAGCCATCCTCGACCGGCTGCCCAAGGTTGAGCAGCGCCTGAGCGAAGCTCGCAAACTTCTGGTCCAGCGTGATCGTGAAATCATGCTCCTCACCGATACCGGCGCCAAACAATCTGAAGCACTCGAAGAAGCGACCCAGATCAATACCCAGCAACGCGGCGAGCTTGAACGCGCCACGGCGGCGCTGGGAACGCGCGCCGCCCGTAACCGCGAAACCCTCGGCGATCCGCGCTTTGATGGCGAAGTGGCGCTGCGGTCTGAGATCGAGGCCTTGCGCGCCAAGTCGCGTGACCAAGCCAATATGATTGATCGCTTACAGAAAGACGCCACTTCGGCGGCTGACAATGAAGCTGCATCCCGGCAATCCGCGACGCAGCAGTCGGCGCGTGAGATCGAGCGTTTGCAGTCGGACCTTGCCAAGGCCGAAACCAAGATCTTATCGCTCGACGGCAATGCCGATGACGCCCGCATGGCGCTGGAACGTCAAGTGCGCGATCTGGAAGCCGCCGCCGCCGACACTGCCGCCGAGATGGGTAAGATGATGGCGGCACTGAAAGCCTTTGCCGATAACGCCAGCGATCCCGCAACCGGGCAGCCATCGGCATCATTAGCGGCCAGGGTTGAGATCAGCCAGCTTCAGGCCGAGGTTGAAGAGCAGCGCCACATGATCGAAAGCCTGCGCGCTGAAATTGCTGGCAGCAACGAACACCTGGTGCGCCAATCGCAGCATTTCCGCGATGAGTTGCGCCGCCTCAGCACGGGATCATCACAGGCCGATGCTTCAAGCAACAAAGACGCAGATGCGCCGCGCCGGACGCTG
>JAYUCQ010000551.1:0-2779 GCA_043740265.1 Hyphomicrobium sp. | reverse complement strand
ATTTCACGGCCCCGGCGCGGCTGAAACGGCACGGAGCGAGCCGGGCGCACGTGCTCGAACCGCAAGATCGCGCCGGCGCCGCCCGCGCGCCGTTGCATCAGACGCGCGTAGCCGCTGAAATAAGCAAGCCGCAGCCCAACGCCCCTCAAGAATCGGTTCCCGTATGACACGCCCCAGCCTTTCGATGCGGCCGGGCCGCCCCGCCGCGCGCGCATTGTCATTACTCTTTGTTGACATTTCTTTGCAAAGGTCGGCCAAAGCCGAAAAATGTAAACAAACGCCTACACACACAGGTTTCCCGATGACCATGGCTGCCGTGATTGAAAGCCGAGCGGCGCAAGCCCAGGCGTGGTCAGAGCCGAGCCGCCGTATCGTCAGCGTCGATATCATTCACGACCTTCGTCAGGCCGAGACCATCTGGCGCGGCCTTGAGGATGCAAGTCAGCTCTCCACGCCCTATCAGCGTTTCGATTTTCTCAGCCGCTGGCAGCGCCGCGTCGGCGAGCGCGAGGGACTGCGGCCTTTTATCGTCATCGCCTGCGACGCGGAATGCCAACCGCTGGTGCTGCTTCCGCTCACGCTTCAACGTGAAAACGGCGTGCGCATCGCGCGATTCATGGGCGGCAAGCACGCCACCTTCAACATGGCTTTGTGGGACCGCGATTTCGCCGCCAATGCGACCAGGGCCGACCTCGAGGCGCTGATAGCGGCGATCCGCGCGCATGCGCAGGCCGATGTGCTGGCGCTGGCGCAACAGCCGCGGCGCTGGCGCGATATGGCAAATCCGATGGCGCTGCTGCCGGGCGAAGCCTCGGCCAACGATTGTCCGTTGATGACGATGGTGCCGGATGCGCCACCGGCGACACTTATCAGCAATTCGTTTCGCCGCCGCCTGAAAGGCAAGGAACGCAAGCTGCAATCGCTACCCGGCTATCGCTACGGCCTTGCCGCCAGCGATGTCGAGATCATCTCTGGGTTGACTCTTGCATCCGGCGCTACCGCGCTCGGTTCTGTAATACCACACCAACCATTACCTGCGAGCGAGATTCCTCAAGGTCCACAGACCGTCCTTTGCTACAATAACGCGATACAGGGTTGGCACTGACGGTAGTTTGCCTGCGCGAAAAGCCATTAGGCAGCCGGCAAACGGCTGGCTTTCGCATCTCAGATATCTCACCCAGAAATAAGTTGGAACTATTCTTCCGGCTCGCGTCCACTAGTAGTCGGAGTGAGAAATTGTTCGTCAATCTTTGAAAAGTGGCTGCTCCTCCAAACGACGAAGAACTACTGCGATTGATGCTGGGCGGTGACGCCGGGGCATTCGAAACGCTCTACGACCGGCGACAGGGCGGCATTTTTCGCTACGCCTTGCGCATGACCGGCTCGCACGCAATCGCCGAAGATGTGACTCAGGAAGTTTTTCTGTCGTTAATTCGAGACCACTCCGACTATCAGTCGTCGCGAGGCACAGTCAAATCCTATCTCTACGGAATGGCTCGCTACCGGTTGCTGAGACGATTGCAGCGTGAGCGAGTGCACGTTTCACTCGACGCGGGTGAAGGCGCCGCAGCTGAGACATTCGCCGCTGACTTAAGGAGCGACCACGATCCTTTCCGCGAACTGGCGCACGAAGAAGTAGTCGGCCTGGTCAGGCAAGCGGTTTTGTCGTTGCCCGAACATTTTCGCGAAGTGATAGTCCTTTGTTATCTACAGGAAATGAATTATGCCGAAGCGGCTGAAATCATTGGTTGCCCAATCGGGACGGTGCGTTCGCGTTTGGCACGGGCGCGAGCGTTGCTTCTCGGTAAGCTGAGCATGCTGCAAACGGCTGAACCCGCAGAAACAGTTAAGACTAAATCAGCAATATGAATTGCGAAGACTTTAACGAAATTATTAACGAGCTGGCTGACTACCGGCCCGTGGATGTGACGACTCGTGATGCCGGCGTCTCCCATGCCGCTCTTTGCGCTGACTGCGCAGCAAAGCTGGCTAACGCGCGAGCTGTTAGCTCTACTCTGTTGCTCGCAGCCGGCGCGGAAAGCGAAAACGCACCGGACACGATCAAGGAAAACCTGTTGGCCGCTTTCGCTGCGCACCAGCAAACGACGTCGGCCCCAGGTAACGTTGTACCGATCTCGTCGCGACGTAAGCTTGGCTGGTGGGCTGCGGCAGCGGTTGCCGCGGCGGCGGCGATTGTGTTTGCCGTGATGCTGCCTGTTTGGAAGGGTGCGCCAACGACGAATCCGCAACCATCGGTTGCCGTGAAGACGCCCCCGGTCGAAACTCCGAGAGACACACCACGCGCTATCAAACCTGTTGTGCCACGCGGCACCAACGAAGCGTTTCACGCCACAATTGCGACCGAGCGCCGCGTGTTCAGAGCCAAGCCTCGTCGCGTAATCACTCCAGACACAAATGAAACTGTCGCCCGTAACACATCCGAGTACATACCGTTGACGTACCTGGCAAGCGCGACGGCGATGGATACCGGCACGATCGTACGCGTTCAGTTGTCGCGAGCAGCGCTCATGAGGCTCGGACTTCCGATAAGCGTCGAAGGCTCAAGCGATTCAATAAGAGCAGACGTGGTCATTGGAGACGATGGCGTCGCGCGGGCGATTCGCCTGGTCCAATAGCATCGCAATGGGCTCTGTGGAGTGCGGTGGCAAGCGAAGCGCGACACCGCTTTGGGTTACGAACGACTTTTAAAGCGCAGCTAAAGCGCCGTCGCCGCTTCGCTCTGCCGGCGCACTCCAAATAAAGGAGCGCATTCATACCG
>JAYUCQ010000550.1:0-2786 GCA_043740265.1 Hyphomicrobium sp. | reverse complement strand
TCGAAAACCTGCTGCGCCATGAAGACGGCCGCACGGTCACCAAAGCCGACATCGAAGCCATGGCCGCATGGCTCGTCAATCGCGGCAAGACGGATAAGGAAATCGGTTTCCGCCCAGCCCGCGTTTTGATGCAGGATTTCACCGGCGTTCCCGCTGTCGTCGATTTGGCCGCTATGCGCGACGGTATGACCAAGCTCGGCGGCGACCCGAACAAAATCAATCCGCTAGTGCCGGTCGATCTCGTGATCGACCATTCCGTCATCGTCGACGAATTCGGCACGCCTAAATCACTTAGCCAAAATGTAGCACTTGAATATGCCCGCAATGGCGAACGCTACAACTTTCTGAAATGGGGCCAGGGCGCGTTCGAGAATTTCCGCGTCGTCCCGCCCGGTACCGGCATATGCCACCAAGTCAATCTGGAATACCTGGCGCAGACGGTTTGGACCAACACGTTCGCGACCGGCGAAACCGTCGCCTATCCCGATACCGTCGTCGGCACCGACAGCCACACAACAATGGTCAACGGCCTTGCAGTTCTCGGCTGGGGCGTTGGCGGCATCGAAGCCGAAGCGGCCATGCTCGGCCAGCCGCAGTCGATGCTGATCCCTGAAGTCATCGGCTTCAAGCTGACCGGAAAATTGAACGAAGGCGTAACCGCAACCGACCTCGTTCTGACCGTCACGCAAATGCTGCGCAAAAAGGGTGTGGTCAACAAGTTCGTCGAGTTCTTCGGCCCCGGGCTTGTCAGCATGACGCTGGCCGACCGAGCCACGATTGCCAACATGGCGCCCGAGTATGGCGCGACCTGCGGGTTCTTCCCGGTCGATGGCGAGACGCTGAACTATCTCAATATCTCTGGCCGCGAGACGCACCGCATTGCCTTGGTCGAAGCCTATAGCAAAGCGCAGGGTCTGTTCCGCGAGAAGGACAGCGCCGATCCCGTCTTCACAGATACGCTGGCGCTCGATCTCACAGAGGTCGTGCCGTCGATGGCCGGACCCAAACGTCCGGAAGGCCGCATTGCGCTGACCGGAATTAAAAGCGGTTTCGCGACGTCTCTCGATACCGAATACAAAAAACCGGGCGAACTCGGAAAGAGGGTGAAAGTAGAGGGCCGCGATTTCGATCTCGGTCACGGCGACGTCGCCATTGCGGCCATCACCAGCTGCACCAACACATCGAACCCGAGCGTGCTGATTGCGGCTGGACTACTCGCTCGTAACGCGCTTGCCAAAGGCCTCTCGACCAAGCCGTGGGTGAAGACATCACTGGCGCCCGGATCGCAAGTTGTGGCGGCATACCTCGACAAATCCGGCCTTCAGGCGTCACTCGACAAGCTCGGCTTCAATATCGTCGGCTTTGGCTGCACCACCTGCATCGGCAATTCCGGACCGCTTGCCACGGAGATTTCCAAGGCGATCAACGACAATGGCCTGATCGCCGCCGCCGTCCTCTCCGGCAATCGTAACTTCGAGGGCCGCGTCAGCCCCGACGTGCAGGCAAACTACCTGGCGTCGCCGCCGCTGGTTGTCGCGTATGCGCTGGCCGGATCCGTGCAGAAGGATCTGACCACGGAACCCCTAGGCACCGGCAGAGACGGCAAGCCGGTTTATCTCAAAGACATCTGGCCGACGTCGCACGAAATTCAGAAATTCGTCGCTGAAAACATCACGCGTGACATGTTCAAGGCGCGTTATGCCGACGTCTTCAAGGGCGACAAGAATTGGCAGGCGATCCACGCCGGCTCCGGCCTCACGTACGGCTGGGACAACGCATCGACCTACGTTCAAAACCCGCCGTACTTCCAGACCATCAAGACCAAGCCAACTGCTATCGGCGATATCACGAAAGCCCGCATCCTCGGATTGTTCGGCGATAAGATTACGACCGATCACATCTCACCGGCCGGTTCAATCAAGCAGGCGAGCCCGGCTGGAAAATATCTGCTCGACCACGCCGTCGCGCCTGCCGACTTCAACCAGTATGGCACGCGGCGCGGCAACCACGAGGTCATGATGCGCGGCACCTTCGCTAACATCCGCATCAAGAATCATATGGTCAAAGACGCCGCCGGCAATGTCAAAGAAGGTGGGCTGACGATCCACTATCCGTCCGGCAAAGAAATGCCGATCTACGATGCCGCGATGCAGTACGGCAAAGACCACGTGCCGCTCGTCGTTTTCGCTGGCATCGAATACGGCAACGGCTCGTCGCGCGACTGGGCTGCCAAGGGCACCAACCTTCTCGGCGTCCGCGCCGTCATTGCGCAGTCGTTTGAACGCATCCATCGCTCGAACCTGGTCGGCATGGGCATTGTGCCCTTTACCTTCGAGGACGGCGCGTCGTGGCTAACGTTTGGCCTTACGGGCGATGAGACTGTTTCCATCGCCGGCTTGGCGAGCATTAAACCGCGCCAGAAAATGACTGCCGAGGTCACCAAAAGCGACGGCAGCCTGGTGAAAATTCCCATCCTCTGCCGCATCGATACGCTGGATGAGATCGAATACTTCCGCAACGGCGGTATCCTGCACTTCGTCTTGCGCAATCTCGCCGCCGCCTGATGTGGTAAAAATCGGGGTGACTAACCTCGGACGTGTAAGATTTGGCCGGTTACAAGCGTATTGATCCTAAGGGCTCAAGCGTTCGTGACCGGCCAAAGTCTTTTGGGCACGGCGGTTTCGGCTTAAATGAGGTCCGGCAGCACGCCCGGAAGCACCAAGGATACGACCTATGCGCACGCCTTCATTCATCGCGGCCATGTTCATCGCGCTGGTCTCTGGAAA
>JAYUCQ010000549.1:0-2789 GCA_043740265.1 Hyphomicrobium sp. | reverse complement strand
ACGGCATCGACGACTTTTTTCAATGCGACCTGCTGGGCTGCGTCGCCGCCCGGCTGTTCTTGAATGCGGATCAGCACGTCGCCGGGTGCGCCGAATTCTTGCAGCTGCACGCCGCCGATGCCGAGGGAATCGAGCTTACTCCGCAGCGCCGACATGTCGGCTTTGCCGTCGGCGGCCTGCAGTTCAACCATCGAGCCGCCTTTAAAATCGACGCCGTAGTTGAGACCGCGCGTCATGCACAAAGCCAGCGACGCCAGCATGGCGATGACCGAGAGCCCAATCGCGAAATCCTTGTAGCGCATGAACGGGATGCGCAAGTCATGCGGGAAAAAGTCGAGACCCTTGAAGTTCGGGATCAGTTTCATCAACACGGAAAGGGTCTCCTAGACCGGAACGGTAATGGGGCGGCCCTTGGGCTGCGCCTTAAGCCAATGGGAAATGATTAGGCGCACCACGGTCACCGACGCGAAGATCGAGGTCAGAATGCCAATGGTCAGCGTCACCGCAAAGCCGCGGATCGGACCTGAGCCGAGCCAGAACATAATGAGGGCGCAGGCGAGCGTGGTCAGCTGCGAGTCTGCAATCGTGACGAAAGCCCTCTGAAAGCCAGCGTCAATTGCCGAGATCGGCGTTTTACCGGCGCGCAGTTCTTCGCGGATGCGCTCGTAGATGAGGACGTTGGCGTCAACGGCCATCGCGACGCCGAGCACCAAGCCGGCTATGCCGGGTAGCGTCAGAGTTGAGCCGATGAGTGTCATCAGTGCCAATGTCAGCAGCAAATGCACGACGAGGCCGACGCAGGCAAACATGCCGAACGTTCCGTAGGCCAGGATGGCGAGAGCAAATACGGCAAGACCGCCGATGATGCCCGCGCGCTTGCCGGCTTCAATGGAATCAGCGCCGAGCGATGGGCCAACGGTGCGTTCTTCGACGATGGTCAGGCGGGTTGGCAAAGCGCCGGAGCGGAGCTGAACTGCGAGGCGGTTGGTGCTCTCAACCGTGAAGTTGCCGGAGATCTGACCGGAGCCGCCGAGGATAGCGTCTCTGATGACGGGCGCGGAGAGGACATGCACATCGCGCGTGCCGTCTGGCTTGGTGCCGTTGTCGAGAACGATGGCGAAAGGCCGGCCAATGTTGTCTTTGGTGAAGCGGCCGAACTTTAAGGCCCCTGATTGATTAAACCGGAAATTGATAACGGGCTCGTTGTTGCGCGAGTCAAACCCCGGTTGCGCATCGACGAGATCTTCGCCTCTGACCACGGGCTCTTCTTGCAACAAGAATTCGCCGCCTTCTTCTTTGTCGCCGGGGTAAATTTTGTAACCGGGCGGCACGGCTGAAAGCTTCGCGTCTTCAGCCGACGTTGAGGGATGCACATCGTGGAACGACAGCTTGGCAGTTTCACCCAGAAGGCGTTTCAATTCGGTGGTGTCTTGCAGGCCGGGGAATTGGATCAGAATGCGATCTGTGCCTTGGCGGACGATGGTCGATTCCGATGTGCCTAGGTTGTTGATACGCCGGTTGACGACTTCGATGGACGATGTTGCGGCGCTGGCGACACGGGCCTTCATGCCGGCTTCCGTGGGCGTGACCGTCAACGCGCCGGTTGCTGCGTCTTCGCCGACGGCAACGTCATATCCGCTTTGGCCGAGAATGGCGTTGCCGATGGGCTGAATGAGTTTATTTAGTTCTTTAAGGGCCGCTTCCTTATCTTCGGGCTTGGCAAGTTTCACCTGTAACTGCGGGCCCTGCACCCCAATACCGGCATAGCCGATCTTGGCGTCGCGGAGCGCCTTGCGGGCGCCGTCACGCAAATTCGTCAGCCAGTCCTTGCGAATTTCATCTTGATCCATAGCGAGCAGCAAATGTGCGCCGCCGCGCAAATCGAGGCCGAGGGGCATCTGCTGGTGCGGCACGAACCAAGGCCAGGATGCAACGTTGTCTTTGGCAAAGAAGTTGGGCAGCGCCACCACAAGGCCAGCAAGGCACGCCAATACGATCGCAATGATTTTGGAACGGGTGAATTGCAGCATATCAGTTGGTTCTCATCGTCGGGATAAAGTCTGGGTCAATATAAAGTCTGGGTCACTTTAAAGCCGGGGTGATATTCGAGAGCGCGACAAGGCGCGGCCGCCTCAGCGGGCGCTGTAGGATCGGCTAAGCCTTGTTTTTAACGGGCTCGTTCTTGGAGCGGACATCCATCAAGGTGCTCTTGATGACGCGAACCTTCAGATTCTCCGCCAACTCGACCTCAACCTCGTCGCTCGTGTCCGAGACCTTCGTGACGCGACCGACCATGCCGCCCGACGTGACAACCGTATCGCCGCGGCGGACGGCGTCCATCCGTTCCTTATGTTCCTTAGCGCGCTGCGCCTGCGGCCGGATGAGGAAGAAATAGAAGATGCCGAGCATCAGCAGCATGGGGATCAACAAGCCGCCAAATGGGTCCATGGCTGGACCGGCAGCAGCTTGCGCAAAGGCAGGAGAAACGAACATGGAGTGGGCTGTCCTATCGATTGGTAAAAATGCCAAAGCCGCGCGCTCCGAGGCTGGGGCCCAAAAGACCCGCAGTTCGAAGCGCGACCAGCCAATTTCGCCGGGACTATAGTGACCGCCAGCCGGTTTGCAACCTGAGAGCGCGGAGGCGCTTTTTGGGCCTTGCCAGGGCCAGAATTGAGCTGACTGGGCGGCGTTTATTGCGCTGACATCTCGTTTCCTGCTGACTAAAGAGAACCGGAAGCCGCGCCGCGCGCAAGCAAAGTCCCCTTGAAAGTTCTGAGATGTCAGTCCCC
>JAYUCQ010000548.1:0-6814 GCA_043740265.1 Hyphomicrobium sp. | reverse complement strand
GGAATGCGCGGCCTGTCGCTGGCACATCAGGTTTGGTCGCGACGAGCTGGCATCCGGCATTGGAACTGTGGGGCGGCACGCAATTCCAGAACCGCTTCCGCCGCTTGAACAATCGCGTCATGGTGCCGATCGACTACGATGCCTGGCTGGCGCTCCGGGTCATTGGTGAGGCCGCGTCCCGCAAGCAGACGGCTGATTTCAAGGTCCTGTCGGATTTCATCCACGCGCCGGAATTCGAGGTTGCCGCCTTTAAAGGCGTCAAAACGACGTTCCGCGCCTGGAACGGTCAGTTGCGCCAGCCACTCATTATTACAACGCCGAAGCTTCTGGTCAGCATCTCGCCGCAACCGGGATTTCTGCATCAAACGACTGAGCTCGACACGCTTGGCATCGATAAACCCGAAACCAAATGCAAAGCGTATAACCAGCCAGTGAAATGACTTTTGTGACATGAGTTCCTTGCAACTGGCCGTGGTGGGCGCCTGACGACGACGACCGAATTGGAGAATTGAATGTCCCGTTTGACCAGTCCGACCTACGCAATTTTAGCAGCGGCTTTAGCCGTCTCTGCGACCAGTCTCTTTTCGCCGCAAGCGTCTGCCTACACGGCCTACATCACCAACGAAAAAGACAACACGCTGAGCGTGATCGACACGGAAAAGGCCGAAGTGACAAAGACCGTCAAAATCGGTCAGAGGCCGCGCGGCGTCATTCTGTCGAAGGACGGCAAATGGGTCATTGTCTGCACCAGCGACGACAACATCGTGCAGGTCTACGATTCTAAAACTTTGGAATTCGTTAAGACGCTGCCGTCGGGGCCGGACCCTGAGTTGCTGATCCTGCATCCCGACGGCAAGACGCTCTACATTGCCAATGAGGATGACAACCTGGTCACCGTCGTCGATATCGAAACCGGCAAAGTCATCTCGGATGTTCCAGTCGGCGTTGAGCCGGAAGGCATGGGCCTGAGCCCGGACGGCAAGGTGCTGGTCAACACGTCGGAAACGACGAACATGGCGCACTTCATCGATACGGCGACGCACAAAACTTTTGATAACGTGCTCGTCGATAGCCGTCCGCGCGTCGCCATGTTCAATACCGCCGGCACGCAGTTGTGGGTGTCGTCCGAAATTGGCGGCACGGTTACGGTGCTCAACCCCGCCGATCGCAAGGTCATTGGTAAAGTCAACTTTGAGATCCAAGGCGTCGCCAAGGAAGCCATTCAACCCGTCGGCATCCGCATCACCAAGGACGGCAGCAAGGCCTTCGTGGCGCTTGGGCCGGCAAACCGCGTTGCCGTTGTCGATACCGCGACGCTGAAAGTTGACAAGTATATCCTTGTCGGCCAGCGCGTCTGGCAGATGTATTTCACGCCCGACGGCAAGCAATTGCTGACAACCAACGGCGCCTCCAACGACGTGTCGGTGATTGATGTTGAAACGCTAAAGGCAGTAAAATCGATTAAAACCGGACGCTATCCTTGGGGCGTTGTGATTTCGCAGGACTAGAAAAAGGCGTTGACGCGACGATGGCAATGGACACCACGAGTGCCGCACGAAACCCGGCCAGCGACATCAGCCCCCCGTTGGCTGTGCTGTCGCTGGCTGTCCCGTCTTTGGCTGTAACGGGCGTCAGTCACGCATTCGGCGACAAACGCGTCCTCGAAAACGTCTCGCTGACGGTGCCGCAAGGCGGGTTCGTCGTGCTCCTCGGGCTCAATGGCGCGGGCAAGTCGACGCTGTTTTCGCTCGTCACGCGGCTCTATGACAACATTTCCGGGCAAATTGAAATTCGCGGCTTCGATGTTCGCCGCCGGCCGTCGCAAGCCCTGCAAAAGTTAGGCGTCGTCTTTCAAAGCCGGACACTGGACAGCGATCTGACGCTGCTGCAAAACTTGAAATACCACGCGGCGCTGCACGGTTTCAGCGGAACCCTTGCGGGCGAACGCGCAGTTCAGGCATTGGATGTTGTCGGCTTGGCGGACCGCGCCGGAGACAAAGTCCGGTCGCTATCGGGCGGTCAGACGCGCCGCGTCGAGATTGCCCGTTCACTCATGCACCGCCCCGATCTGCTGCTTCTCGATGAGGCCACCGTCGGCCTTGATATCGGCTCGCGCGAGAGCGTCGTCAAAATCGTCCGCGATCTTGTCGCCAAGCAGGGCCTCGGGGTTTTATGGGCGACGCATTTGATGGATGAAGTCCGCTCTACCGACACCGTGGTCGTGCTGCACAAGGGCGTGGTCTTATTTTCGGGGTCCGTCCCGGACCTTCTGTTGAAAACCGGCAAAGAGTCGGTGAGTGCCGCGTTCCGCGCGATCACTGGCAGCGCTGCCGCATTCAACGAGGCCGCGTGATGGTGTCGAGCGACATCCTCATCGCGCCGATGGGTGCCAGCGCCACGACGATAGCGGCAGAAGACGCCGCGCGCCGCATCGGCATTGGCGGCTACGTCGCCTGCTTCAAGGGTATCGTCTGGCGCGAAGTGCTGCGCTTTATCCAGCAGCGTGAACGTTTTCTTGCAGCACTTGTGCGGCCATTGCTCTGGCTGCTGTGCTTCGCGGTTGGCATGCGGGCGACGCAAGGCATGTCGCCGACGCCGCCCTATAGCACCTACGTCATGTATGAAATCTACATTGCGCCCGGCCTCGTCGGCATGATCTTGCTGTTCAACGCCATGCAGTCATCACTGTCGATGGTCTACGACCGCGAAACCGGCGCCATGCGGACACTGCTCGTCAGTCCGTTTCCGCGTTCGTTCCTGCTGTTATCGAAGCTTTTTGGCGGCGTGTTCGTTGCCGTGCTGCAATCCTATACGTTTCTCTTCATCGCCCGGCTTTGGGATAGCTGGAGCTGGAAGAAACAGGACGACTGGATGGGCTTTGTGGCGGCCATCCCGTCGAACCTGCACGAAATCTGGGTGCAATTCTTGAATGTCGATCCGGCACCGATGGGCTTTGTCACGGTTCTGCCAGCATTGATCCTCGCCGGCCTGATGCTTGGCGCGTTGGCGCTCTTTATATCGTCCGTCATTCGCCAGCTTGAGAACTTTGCCGGCGTCATGAACTTCGTCATCTTCCCGATGTTCTTCATGTCGTCGGCACTATACCCGTTGTGGCGCGTTCGCGAAGGCAGCCCGTGGCTGGCCGACGTCTCATCGCTGAACCCGTTTACACACGCGGTCGAACTGATCCGCTTCGCGCTCTACGGCGAGATTGGTCCCCGCCTCGACGACGGATCTCTCGACCTCACGCATCTTTACGTTGTCATCGGTTGCACCATTTTGTTTTTGGGTGCCGCCATCTATGCTTACAATCCATCCAAGGGTTTGATCGCACGTCGCGGCGGCCCGGGTGGAGGAGCCTAAAGGAAATCACAATGAACTCTGCTGCTATGCCGTCATTTCTCCGCCGCTGTAAATTCGCTGCCGCCGCTGGTCTCTTGGTCGCTGTCATCGGGCCGGCCGCGGCAAAGGACGTCGCCAACCCGGATTGGCCGTGCGTCTGGCGCAAGGTTGTCGAGATCGACGCCGGCACCATTTGGGACGGCCCAGCGCTCGACGGCGCCAAAGATTGGGTCAAGGACGACACGGTCCGCACGCTATCGGCTTATGTGATAGCCCGGCGCTTGACGCCTGAGGAAGCCGAAGCCGCAATCAAGAAGTATGCCGATGGATTGCCCGCCGATACCCGCGACCAGAAACTCACCGAACTGTTCGTCGCCGCGCTCTCGCGCACGAATGACGAGCGCAAAATCGTCATCAGCGGCATCGAGCGGTTTCACAAGCGCCAATTGGTGCGCGCGAAAGATATTGAAGACGCGGGTTTAACACTGCCGAAGGTCGACGACATGTCGATCAGCGCGCCGGGAGACATTGCGCCGGCTGGAGAAGTCAAAAAACCGGTTGGTGGTGCAGCAGGTGCCGAAGCCGCCGATCCAGCCGAAAAAATGAAATGGGAAATCCGCGTTTTTCAAGAGCGTCAGCAGAACATCCCCGTCGCCTGCGAGATCCCGCAGCTTATGGATGAGCGCATCGGCGCGGTCGCACGCGCCATTCGTGGATTGATGAAGAGCTAACGGCACTCCCTGACCCCTACCTGTCATTCCGGGCGCGTTGCAGCACCTTTACTGGTGGTGCGGCGAAGGTAAGAAATTTTATGGCAGCGCCGACAACGATCCCGGATCAGCAGCGCAGCAATGAAAGATTGCTGCGCTTTCCCTAAAGGGACTTCCAAAGAGCCGCATCTGGGATGATAGGTGGTGATGTCTTTTACGGCTCAGGCCGGGCCTCAGTGACGGGCTGGCCGATTTCCTGCCAGGCGTCGGTACCTTCCGAGAACCAGTTGACGTTGGTATAGCCGTAAGTCATA
Organism: Hyphomicrobium sp.; assembly: GCA_043740265.1. Lineage (GTDB taxonomy): Bacteria > Pseudomonadota > Alphaproteobacteria > Rhizobiales > Hyphomicrobiaceae > Hyphomicrobium_B. Next base: position 2,448 of record JAYUCQ010000548.1, on the reverse strand, counting down.
GCCCGCTTCGAAGCGTTCCAGCTCATCCAGCAATTGCGCAGACAAAAGAAAACCAGCGGCTTGGCTTTATCGCCGCCGCTCAACTTTTCCAGATGGGTTTTGAAGTAAGCTTCGGTTTCTGCCGATAACACGCCGTACCCTGTGTTGGCCAGCCAATGGGCGTTCTCGACGGTGAAATGCTTGGGCTCGCGCCAAACCGTGCTGGCCGGCAAGTTGTCGGGCTTTGGCGCGTAGGGATAAACGTCGATAAAAACCGCCGTGCCGGCAGTCCACAACGCGCTTGCCTCGGCTCCCGTCAAAACCTTCGCGCCTTGGAGCGTTGCCGGAACTGGCTTCCTGTATTCTTCCAGCCGATAAGTCTCGGGCTCGGCGACAGTCGGCGCTTTGAGGCCCATATCTTCGGCGTATGCGCTCGAGACGTAAACTGCGGCCAGCATCATCACACCCATGCCCGCGCTGAAGCCAGCCAGGGTTGTCGCGCGTCTCAACCGCGTTGCGTTTATTTTCGGCATTCCTAAATCATCCGCGTCCGGCTAGATGCTGCAAACGCTATGGAGCGGCGGGTGCAGCCGGCTTTTCTGCGGTGACAGCAGGTGCCGGTGTTGCGGCGGCGGGGGCCTCAGCTTTCGCCCCCGCAGGTGCCATCGGTGCGCCACCGGTTGCAGCGGCCGCCTTGCGCGGCTCCTTGACCAAGTCCGACGACGTGTCTTCATCGACCAGAACGGGAATGCCGTAGTCGAGCAAGATCTTGTCGATGTCGCCCTGACGGCGGGCGATAATTTCATTCAACTGACGCTTCCAGGCGTCGTCGCCGTTGCGCACGCCCATGGTGATGCGGAACGCAATTTTATTGGTTGTCGATTCCTTCAACAACGGGACAACAACCAGCTGTTCACCGTCGCGCGCTGCCCAGTAAGCCCCGATTGGGCCCCATTGAATACCGGCATCAACTTCGCCCGAGCGGATGTCATTCATCATTTCGGCTGCCGGGTTATCGAAGCGGCGATCAACCATCATGCGATAGCCTTTGATGTTTGACATCAAGCCGTACTTGGCCGCCAGCGTGCCGCCAGCGGAGTTCTGCACGACGCCGATTTTCTTGCCCTGCAGTTTTGGGTCGGCAAGCGTATCGACGCCTTCCAGCGCGCTGCCCTTTTTGTAGACCAGCACCGACGTTGAGCGATAAATCGAATTGGTGTTGAGCACCATGTCATCGCCTTGGCCCCAGCCAATGACGAGATCGCATTTCTTCGCGAACAAAGTCATGCGAATGAAGCCGGTAGCTTTCGGAAACCACGTGTACGAAACCGGCACCTTTAGCTCAGCAGCAATCAGACTGGCGATCTTGTTTTCAAAGCCCTCTTGCTTCTCGTTCGAGAACGGCAGGTCAGCAGGATCGGAACAGACGCGCAGTTCCTTGCGGTTGACGAGGTCAGCCTTAGGCGCGTCGGCAGCGACAGCCGCAAAGTTGATGCCAATGGCTGCCGTCGCGGAGAGAGCGGCGATACGTTTCTTCGTTGCTGGCTTCATAGCGATCTTCATTGCGACCTGGCGCCTTCCTTGAAATGTCTTTGTGCTTTCAGACGAGCACATGATCTGGGACGTACTACGGCGCCAGCAGCGTTTCGACCACTTTTTGGCACTGCAGCGGGAAATTTTCCGTGACCAGCCCGTTACCGGGCGGACACGCGGAAATTCGCGCCGGACATGGCCAAAAGTTAACCCAAGCTTTGGGCGCGGCAGCCACGAAAAAGGGCGGCCGTTGCCAGCCGCCCTTCCAAATTTTCCGTCTTAACGTGCCGCCAGCTTTAGCCGGTGCAATCCGCAGCGGCCTTCTTGGCTTCCGGCGAGATGTCCTCGCGGCCGTTCGGACGTCCTGGCGGCATGCCACCCTTGCCTTCGGCGTTTATCGAGCGCGCCTTGATGTAGCTGTAGATGTCGTCGAGGTAGCACATGATGTTTTTGTCTTCGCCGAATGCAGGCATAACGTACTTGGTGCCGCCGCGGTCAGCGATACGGCCACCGACGACGGTGCCGTAGAATGTTTCATAGTCCATCGTCTTCAGAGACTCAGCGAGCCCTGGCGCAAAGGTTGAGCCAAGCGCATTCGGACCATGGCAGACGTGGCAAGCGTCGTGGTAGCGCCGGAAACCCTGCCAGGTCGCCCAGTCAACCTTGTAGTCTTTCGTTGCAACGGGCATCGGGTGGCCATCCTTGTCGCGATAGCGGCCATCTTTGAACGTCGCACCGGCTTCTTTGGCGGAGGCTTGAATGGCGGCGTTGTCTTCGCCAGCAGCCGCAGCTGCGGCAGGCGCGGCTTCCGCTGGCTTCGCAGCAGGAGCCGCGGCTTCAGCTGGTTTTGCTTCCGGCGTGGCGGCAGCGGGAGCCGCTTCGGCTGGTTTTGCTTCGGGTGCGGCGGCGGCGGCGGGTGCTGCAGGTGCAGCTTCA
>JAYUCQ010000547.1:0-2796 GCA_043740265.1 Hyphomicrobium sp. | reverse complement strand
GCTGCGAATAGAGCGAGCGGTGACAGGCCTGATCGAGCCACTTGGCGTTCTCGTTGATAAAAGCTTTGTCGCCGATTTTGAGCCAGTCGCCAATGCGGGCTGGATAGCCGGAGAGATCACTTTGTTCGCCAGCACTGGCGTAGTCGGCGGTGCGGTCGCGCGAAAAGCGGACGGGCACATCCGGATTGCCTTCGCCCGAGGCAAAACTGTCGCCCATACCAACAACGAAAATATCGCGCACCTTGACTTCGGTTCCGGCGACGTCGCGGCCGCCAATCTCGACCGTCAATTGCGTGCTGCCGGGATAGGGCACGTCGAGGACGAGGGGATCGTTACAGGGCTGCGTCAAGGCTTTGCCGCGAACCTCGCTGCCGCCGCGCGGCGCTGTCAACCAGGTGCACGAGAGATTGGCGGCTTCGTCGATGCCGTGGACTTCGGCGATGACGGTGTGACTGGTGGGATTCATATAGTCGTCGTATGCGGGGCAGTTGAACCGGTTGGTCGATGCCGACCAGCAGGTCTTCCGGTACATCGTTGCCGCCCAGCCATCTTCGTGGCGGGCTTCAAGCGCGCGTTCAGCCGACAAAACCGGCGTGGTTTTTTCCTCAGGCCCGAGCGACCGGTAGGTGGCGCGATGAATTTCGCCGTCCGAGGGATCGGTAAAAAAGCGGAATGGGTTTTCGACGCGCCATAGAATAATGGCGGCGGCGGATGCCGGTGACGGCGCACCGAGCATGGCAACAAAGAGCGTTGACGTCAGTGCAAGCAAAAACTTGCGCATTGATTGTTCCCTTTTCCGTGCCCCGGCACGACACCGGCCAGATTAAACGCGGCCAGATTAGATGCAGCCAGTTCAAACGCGCCCAGTCAGGTGGGTTTTGCCGATGCGCCAGGCCCGCGTCAACGGTGCGATATCAGCAACGTCATGTGCAGACTCATGACCCGGTTTAGTCAGAGCCCGCAAATAGGGCTCGACAAGGGCAACGGGCAGAAGCGCCGTTTTGAGCGCAGTTGACTGTGCATTATATGCAGACCTCACCTGCGCGAGATGACGGCGTGCGGCAGCGCCAACACTTGATATGACCGCATTCCATGCGACCGGTTCAGAAGCGGATGGCGCAGTGGACATGAGCGCTGGCGGAAACGGCACGCGGCCGCGAGCGAGCGCATAGGGAAGCCCGAGAGCAAGCCGCGTCAGGCCATAGGCTTGGGCCGCATCTTGGATGATGCCGGTTGAAGTATCGACAGGCTCGCCGCCAATGATCTGTGCCGCGAGCGAGAACAGAACGCCGTCTTTCATATCGATTTCGAGTTGCAGCTGGGCGTCGTCCGCTGGCGGATCGGCGTAGAGCGCGTGCACGGCGGCGTCGAGATGATCGCTGATGCGGTCGCGTGCGAGATTGTGTTTGAGGATCGCCGCAACAAACGCATCGGCGACTGGATGGCCGGTTTTGGTTTGCGTGTCTGATGAGAGCAGCGCATCGCGCCACCACTGAACGCGGATTTCGCCGAGGTGGGGTTCGCTGACCTGGCGCGGAATTTTTTCGATCTCGGCCGAGAAAGCGGCGAGCGCAATCAGATCGCCGCGGACGGCGTGCGGTGCCAGCAAAGCCGCGACGTAACGGTCTGGCGCGCCATCACGCGCAGTCGCGCGAATGGTGTCAAACTCTGCGCCGTCAGCTTGCTTTTGACCGGGTGTATCAGACATCGCACTTTCCGGATTAGAGAACGGCGATCAAAGCCGCCGCGACGTTGCGTTTTTCAGCCAGCATAATGTTGTAGGTCCGCGCCGCCGCGCCCGTCGACATGGGTTCAAGGCCGATGCCTGCCGTTGCGAAGGCTTTGACAATGTCATCGGGCATGAACACCTGGTGCGCGCCGGTTCCGAGCAACAGCACCGTAGGCGGCTTCAATCCGGCAAGCACTTGGGCGAAGTCAGCGGCTGTTAAGTCTTCAGCGCGGGTGGCGTCCCAGGCGTAAACGCCACTTGGCAGGCAAAGGATCGAACCCTTGTGGCTCATATCCGCAAAGCGAAAGCCGCCGTTGCCATAAGCCGTCACGGCGGCTTCATAAGGATAGCGGGCGGCATGTGATCCGCCTAAGAGGGGCGCGGTCATGCTCGTCTCCGGACTTTGCGCCTCAGGCTTTGGCGGGGACCCCACCCTTAGCGGCCTGATCGCTCCAGTCACGCTTGACGCCGAGATAGGCGAGCAGCGGGGCTGCAATAAAGATCGACGAATAGGTCCCAACAACCACACCAAGCAGCATGGCGAAGTTGAAATTGCGAATGACTTCGCCACCAAAGATGTACAGCGCCAGCAGCACGACAATGGCCGTGCAGCCGGTCAGGATGGTCCGCGACAGCGTTTCGTTGATCGACAAATTCAACAGATCGTTGAGTTCCATTTTTTTGAACTTGCGCAGATTTTCGCGAATACGGTCTGAAACGACGACTGTATCGTTGACCGAATAGCCGAGAATAGTCAGCAAGGCTGCGACGATCGACAAATCAAACTCGAACTGGAACAGTGAGAATACGCCAGCCGTCACGAGCACGTCGTGGACGAGCGCGACGACGGCACCAACCGCGAACTGCCATTCGAAGCGGAACCAGACGTAGGCGACGATAGCCAGGATCGAGGCGGCGACCGCAATAAAGCCGGTGGTTCTGAGTTCACTTGAGACCGCTGGGCCGACGACTTCAACGCGGCGCTGCGTGAAGCCGGTGCCGACGGCATCGACGACTTTTTTCAATGCGACCTGCTGGGCTGCGTCGCCGCCCGGCTGTTCTTGAAT
>JAYUCQ010000546.1:0-6856 GCA_043740265.1 Hyphomicrobium sp. | reverse complement strand
CGCCAATTTTAAGACTCGATGATGTCAGGCGGTGCTTCAAGCAAGGTCCGCGTGAAATCACGGTGCTGCAAGGCGCCAATGCGGACCTGATGCCCGGGCAAGCGGTGGCGCTGGTTGGTCCGTCAGGTGCGGGCAAGTCGACGTTGTTGCATATTGCGGGACTGTTGGAATCACCCAACAGCGGCCGCGTGATTCTCAACGGCCGCGATTGCGCTGAATTGAGCGAAGCCGAGCGGACGCGATTGCGGCGTCAATCGATCGGCTTCATCTATCAATTTCATCAGCTACTGCCGGAGTTTTCAGCGCTTGAGAATGTCGTCATTCCGCAGCTAATCCTGGGCAAGACGCGCCGCGCAGCCGAGGCGCGTGCACGCGAACTTTTGACCGGGCTGGGGTTGGGTGATCGTGTCGATCATCGCCCCGCCGAACTTTCGGGCGGCGAGCAGCAGCGCACCGCGATCTGCCGCGGCATTGCCAATGCACCCACGTTGCTCTTGGCTGACGAACCAACAGGAAATCTCGATCCAAAAACGTCGGAGCATGTGTTTCGCGAGTTGATTGAATTGATACGTTCGCAGGGTGTTGCAGCGCTTATTGCCACCCACAATCTGGAGCTTGCAAGCCGCATGGATCGGGTTCTGCGCCTTGAAGACGGCAAGCTGATCGATGTGACAGCGGCTGTACACTAAAACGGGGCAAGAAAACCGGGCATTGTCTGCGGCACGGCCTTGGAAAACGGTGATCGAGCCTTGACCTGACGGCTTGACAATATTCTTGTCACGTATGGCCCAGTCTCAGAATCAACTCATCCCCGTGCCGTTCGTGCATCTGAAGGTGCATAGCGCTTATTCGCTGCTTGAAGGCGCGCTGCCGATTGGCAAACTGGCGAAGCTGGCGGTTGGCTATGGCTTTCCGGCGCTCGCGATCACCGATACCAACAATCTCTTTGGGGCTCTGGAATTCTCAAACAAGCTTTGGGAGTCCGGCGTGCAACCGATCGTTGGCGTCAGCACCGACATAGACTTCGGCGATCATCGCGAGGTCAGAGATATGCGATTGTCGCGGCCCGGTTCCAACGAACAGCGGGCGCAGTCAGCGGGGCGCATCACCTTGCTGGCCATGAACGCCGATGGCTACGCCAACCTGATGCGGTTGTCGAAGTGTCTGTATTTTGAAACCGCGGCCGATGAGGCTGCCCATGTCAAAATTGCCAGACTGGAAGAATTTTCAACCGGTCTGATCGCGTTGACCGGTGGGCCAGATGGGCCCGTCGATCGCGCACTCAAGGACGGGCAAGCGGACTTGGCGCTTGGCCGTGTCATGACGCTGGAAAAGATTTTCGGCAACCGGCTGTACATTGAGCTGCAACGTCACGGTTCGGCAAGCGAAGCGCAGGTTGAACCGCAACTTCTCGACCTTGCTTATAGCCGGAGTCTTCCGCTCGTCGCGACCAACGAAGTCTATTTCGCGGTACCTTCGGACTACGACGCGCACGATGCGCTGCTTTGTATTGCCGAGGGCCGCTATGTCGTTGAGGACGACCGGCGCAAGGCAACGCCGCAGCACTACTTAAAAAGTGCCGCCGAAATGTCGGCGTTGTTTTCGGATTTGCCTGAGGCGCTGTCAAACACGATTGAAATTGCGCAGCGTTGCGCCTTTCGCCCCGAAGGCCGCAAGCCCATACTGCCGCGTTTTGTGGCCAGCGACGACAGCCTGAGCGAACTGGAAAATTTTCGCCTCGAAGCCGCTGAATTAAAGCGGCAGGCGAAGGCCGGTCTGAAAGAGCGCCTTGCCGCGACCGGGCCGGCCTCGGGCTATGAGCCGGAAGACTACGATAAGCGGCTTGCTTACGAAATTGACGTCATCACGCAGATGAAGTTTCCAGGTTACTTCCTGATTGTCGCTGATTTCATCAAGTGGTCGAAGGCGAACGGCGTCCCCGTCGGTCCAGGACGAGGCTCGGGTGCCGGATCGCTTGTCGCCTATGCCTTGACGATTACCGACCTTGATCCGCTAAGGTTTGGGCTGCTGTTCGAGCGCTTTCTGAACCCCGAGCGCGTGTCGATGCCGGACTTCGACATCGATTTTTGCCAGGAAAAGCGCGATCGCGTCATCGCTTACGTGCAGCAGAAATACGGTGCCGATCGTGTCGCGCAAATCATTACCCACGGCAAGCTGCAGGCCCGCGCCGTGTTGCGCGACGTCGGCCGTGTGCTGCAAATTCCATATGGGCAAGTCGATCGCCTCTGCAAACTCGTGCCGAACAATCCAGCGGCTCCCGTGACGCTACGCGAAGCCATAGACGGCGAACCCAAGCTTCAAGAAGAGCGCGACAACGAGCCGGTCGTGGCGCGGCTCTTGGAAATTGCCGAGAAACTTGAAGGCCTTTACCGCCACGCTTCAACCCATGCCGCCGGTATGGTGATAGGCGACCGGCCGCTCGAAGAATTGGTGCCGCTCTATCGCGATCCAAAATCGACGATGCCGGTGACGCAGTTCAACTTCAAGCTGGTCGAAGTGGCTGGGCTCGTCAAATTCGACTTCCTTGGTTTGAAGACCCTGACCGTGCTCGAGAAGGCCGTGCAGCTGGTCAAGCGCGGGCGCGGGATCACGGTCGATCTGCCGGCATTGGAACTGGACGACGACAAGTCTTACGCATTGCTGGCGAAGGCCGACACAGCCGGCGTGTTCCAGCTAGAATCGACCGGCATGCGCGAGAGCCTGAAACGCTTGAAGCCAGACCGGTTCGAAGACATCATCGCGATGGTCGCGCTTTATCGTCCTGGCCCGATGGACAACATTCCGACCTACATCAATCGCAAGCACGGCGAAGAGCCCGTAGATTGTCTGCATCCGATGCTGGAAGGTATTTTGAAAGAGACCTACGGCGTCATCATTTATCAGGAACAGGTTATTCAGATCGCCCAGGTGATGGGTGGGTATACGCTGGGACAAGCTGACCTGTTGCGGCGTGCGATGGGTAAAAAGGACAAAGCCGAGATGGCGGCGCAACAGGCGCGCTTTGTCGAAGGTGCCGAGAAAAACGGCGTCAAGCGCGGCGAAGCCATTGCGATTTTCGAACTCGTCGACAAGTTCGCAGGCTACGGGTTCAACAAGTCGCACGCCGCCGCGTACGCTCTCGTCAGCTATCATACCGCCTACATGAAGGCGAACTACTGCGAAGAATTTCTGGCAGCCTCGATGACGCTCGACATGGGCAATACCGACAAGCTGGCGATGTTTGCAGGTGAAGCGCGGAAGTCTGGCATTCAGCTGAAGCCTCCCTGTGTCAACGCTTCGGGTGTTGATTTCGGTGCCGAACCACCGCGGGGCGAGGGCAAGCGTGGGGCTATCCGATATTCGCTGGCAGCCTTGAAAAATATCGGCGTGGGTGCCGTCGAAACAATCGTCACAGAGCGGGAGTTGGCCGGTCCGTTCAAATCGCTTGCAGATTTCGCCAACCGTCTCGACCCGAAAGCGCTCAACAAACGTGGCGTTGAAACGCTCGCAAAGGGTGGCGCTTTTGATTCTATGAACAACAATCGCGCGCTGGTTGCGGCTAATGCCGACACCATGCTGGCCTTAGCGCAGCGCCGTTCGTCTGATACGGCGCAAGGGATGAGCGACCTCTTTGGCGGCGGTGACACCGCGCCGGACTTGGTCTTGCGCGCGACACAGGCCTGGACGCCGATGGAGAAGCTAGCGGCAGAATTCGAAGCAGTCGGCTTTTATCTCTCGGGCCATCCGCTCGACAACTACGAGAAGGCGCTATCGAAGCTTGGCGTCAAACGTTTCACGGATTTTGAAGCCGCGACGCAACGTGGTGCGACAGCGGGGCGGCTTGCAGGCATCGTCATTGCGGCCCGCGAACGGCGGTCTCAAAAGGGTAACAAATTTGCGTTCGCAATGTTCTCGGACATGACGGGGCAATTCGAAGCCGTGATCTTCTCCGACACGCTCGCTCTCTGCCGTGATTTGCTGGAACCTGGTACACCGGTTGTCATTTCAGTTGAAGCCGAGCGCGACGGTGAGACGTTAAAGATGCGTGTCCAAGGTCTTGAGTCGCTGGACAAAGCGGCGGCCAGCGTGCCGCGAAATATCAAAGTTGTTTTGGATCGCAAAATGCTTATTTCAAAACCGGCAATTCTTGCCGATATGCGCGCCCATCTCAAATCTGCGGCCCGCGGCGGCGAGGTGCGGCTCGTATTGCCGCTAGCTGATCGCGGCTGCGAAATGGAGTTTTTGTTGCCGGGCCGCTATGAAGTGTCGCCGCAAGACGCAGGCCAGTTATCGGCCATCTCGGGCGTCAATGAAATTATTGAAACCTGAATTGCGGCAACACAAGATCCTGGGACCAATCAACCTTCACAAATATTTCCGACGGCTTTTCGCATCCTCATGCGTTTCAGGACCTAGACGCGTAGAAAGCGTCGCTGATATGAGGAGACTTCTATGAAAAAGAGTTTGGTAGCGTCCGCGATCTTAGCGGCAATGGCTTTTGGAACTGCAGGTGCCGCAAGCGCCGACGTTGGCGGCCGTTTTTATCGTGGCGATCACGCGTCGCCCCGCGCTCAGCTGTTGCAGGATGTCGGCTGGTGTCACGGCTGGCGTCATCACCGCGTTCACAAGCACTGCGTGTGGCGTCACGGTGTACGCCGCTGCTGGTGGAACTAACTCTCCGCGGCAGAGCTTTAAGGAGGCCGCGGGTTTGTGCGGCCTCCTTCAGGCGCCGCGACCTTGCAAACATTCGACATAACTAGAGGCATTCGTCATGATGAGATTTTTAAGTCTGGTTTTGGCCTGCTGGCTGCTGGCTCCGTCCGCATATGCGGCAGCGCCCGATGCAGCGGCGATCACAAAGTCAATCGAACAGGCAGCAAGCGATCCGGGGAAAACAAAGACGTATTGCGCCATGTCTAAGAAAATGAACGAAATTGGCGATGACGACAAAAAGGCCGAAGCCGCGGGCGATGAGATTGACGGTTATTTCAAGACCCTTGGCGGCGATTTTGAAGCGGCTTGGAATGCCGGCCAGGATGCACCGGAGACATCGGCCGAAGGCAAAGCGTTCGACGAGGCCATGAGCAAACTCGACGGCAAGTGCGCACCGTAGTTGTCCGGGGCGATTTAGGCGCGCGGGTGCTAACGGCCTTCATGCCGGGGCGTCCGCGGCCTTTTTCGATTTGCCGTCATGCCTACCGGGCAATATTTCGATTTTACTTACGCTAGATCTTGAGCCATGCTTGGGCATGCTGAATGCCTAACGTGCCGGGAACCGTATTCATTTTCACAAATCCTCGGGCATTCGACGTCACTGTGCGGTCAGGTTGCTGTTATTGGCAGTGTGCGGGTGCGGGTCAGGCCAGAGTGATGGAGTGTAAATGGGCTTGTTCAAAGCACACGGCGGTGCTGGCCGATTGCGGAATGGCCTCGATGCACGACGCGGGATCTTACAGTTTTTTATAACTTTGATAGGGCTGAGTTGCGCGGATAGCGGTGCCGCGCTTGCCGTCGAAGAGGCGCAAGCGGCGCAGGGGCCACCGTTCAACATTCACGTGCTGGTCAGTTCGCGTAACGATACGTGCTACGATCCAGGTGACGTGGCGGCGATAAAGCGTTTAACTCGTCTTGAACAGGATCGGATCAATCGCCACGGCGGCGTTTCCGGGCGGCCGATCAAACTAAACTTCCTCGATGACGAACGCGATCAGATGCGAGCGATCGGCAATATGCGTACTGCGCTCGCCGATACTCAGGCGCTCGCCATCATCGGACAATCAAACGCGACGCGGGGCAAGGGCGTGTTCGATGCGCTTGGGACCGAAATCCTTAAAAGTGGCATCCCTTTTCTATCGGATATTTCCGTCAACAGCATCTTCGCGGCCTACCCGAATGTCTACACGACGCGCGCTTCTCAGGAGGCGGACAACGTCCCGGTCATCGCACAGTTTACGCGGCAAGTTGGATACCTGCATCCGGCATTTGTGGGCATGCGCGATTCCGTCGGTAGCGCGGCCATGGGCGACGGATTGAAGGCCGCGCTAGGCGAAGGCGGGCTGGTTGCCGACATCCGGGTCCCGTCCGACGACAACAAGATTGCGCCGGAAGACGTTCTGACAATTGCGGCAGGTGTAAAAGACAAACGGCCGGATATTGTCTATCTTTTTATCGGCAACGATGGCGTTCCGGCGGTGGTTACGGAACTCGTCGCCGCCGGAATAACGCCGGCACTGTTTATCGGCGGGCGGATCGGGAGCTTGCCAGCTGAGATCGTCAACGCTTATCCAAATGCGATTTACAGTCTGGCGTGGGATCGCCCGCCGGAGGTCTTTAACGACCGGATGCGTTCTTTGATAACACCGGGCGTGGCCCAGTCTTGGATCTTCGAAGGTCAGAAAATTGCAGCAGCGCCCGGTTGGGCGAAGGGAGATTGCAAGCCTCGCACAGAGGGCGATCTGACGGATCCTTTCACTAGTGCCAACGTGCGTGCCATCGGTATAGGCAGTCAATATGCCGACATGGTGGGTCTCGCGGCGGCAGCAGCGCAGAACGGTGAGAGAACCACAGAGCTGGTGCGCTTGCGGTCTGAAATTCTCAAGCAGTTACGGACCAAATTCACAGCTGGCCACGGTGCCTACAAAGGAACGTTTGACAATTGGTCGTTCGTTCCATCGTCCCGCGCCGCGGCCCGTGATCCTTTTGTAATTATCCTGCCGCAAGGGCTCGGCCGCACGCAGCTGGCGCCCATTCAGTTCTTCCGTTCAAAAGATGGAAGCTTGCGGCAAATGCAAACGCTCTATGCGGATGTTGATCTGATCAAGGCGCACCGCGTTTCAGAAAACGACAAAACCTTTTT
>JAYUCQ010000545.1:0-6862 GCA_043740265.1 Hyphomicrobium sp. | reverse complement strand
ACGCCGTAGTCGGGATGGCCGCCGCCAACGCGCGTTGTCTTCATGCCGCGCGAGGCTGCGAGGTCGGCCGGCCCAAGGCTCATACCGTGCATGCGCGGAGACGCCGCCGCGATGGCTTCGATATTGTTGACGCCTTCGGCGGTTTCGAGAATAGCGTGAATGAGGATTGGCTTTTTGACGGCGTGCTTGGCTTCAAGCTGGGCCAGCAGTTGATCGAGGTAATGGATGTCCCACGGTCCTTCGACCTTCGGCAGCATGACGACGTCGAGCTTATTGCCCGCGGCGGCAATAATCTCGGTGACGTCGTCCAGCATCCACGGCGAGTTGAGGCAGTTGATGCGAGTCCACAACCCGGTTTGGCCAAAGTCGTTATCGCGCGCCATTTGAATAAAACCCTTGCGCGCGTTTTCTTTTTGGTCGAGCGGCACAGCGTCTTCGAGGTTACCGAGGATGACATCGACCTGCCCCGCAAGCTCTTTGATCTTGGCGCGGATCTTGTCGTTGTGCGGCGGCACGAAATGGATCATGCGCTCGAGCTTGACGGGGAGTGCGCGAAAAGGTTCGGGGGCACCAATGGCGAGGGGGGCGAAGTGCTTAGCGGGCGTGCGTGTCGAAGCCATGGGCGGCGTGTTCCTTGTGCGATTGATGTGCTGGCGCGGGCACATTAGGCAGGAGGGCGTTACTGTCAACGGGATGCGGCAGCGCACCAAAGCCACGTATGCACTGGCACTTAAGACCGTTGCATTGAAGACCTGCTCGTTGACTTCGCAAGTGTAAGTGTCATGATGTTGGGGCCTGGAAACGGAGGCGAGCCGGGGATAATCCTGGCGGATTGTTAAGATGTTGGCCGGACAACATCCAAACAGTCGAGTCCGTCATGTCACCAGGTTTTCCATCTCACTCGAATCCACAGGACCGTGTCCACGCATCCGCATCGAATATTGCGGGCGAGCAGACGTTTACTGCCTCCCGGACATTTGTGCGCACACCCCTCGCGGCCAACGCAGCCGGTGCCGACGCCGCATTTCTCGGTGTGCCTTTCGATCTTGCGACATCGAACCGGCCAGGTGCGCGATTTGGACCCAACGCTATTCGTGCTGCTTCAGCACAGTTAGCCGAACTCAAAGCTTATCCCGGCGGCTTCGATCCACTGCATTTTGTCAAAGCCGTCGACCTCGGCGACGTATATCTTGACTATGGCAATCCACACACAATCGTCGCGGCAATTGAAGCCGCGGCAACCGCCGTTATTGATGCGGGCGCGTTCCTGTGTGCTTTCGGTGGCGATCACTTTATCACGTATCCGCTTATCAAAGCACATGTGAAAAAACACGGGCCTGTGGCGCTGCTGCACTTCGATGCTCACACCGATACCTGGCGCTCCAACAACACACTCGATCAGCCGGTTGAACTGAACCACGGAACCATGCTGTGCCGCGCCATCGACGAGGGACTGATTGTGCCGCAGCGGTCGGTGCAGACGGGAATTCGAACTTGGGTCGATGATGCGATGGGCGTTACGATTTTCGACAACGTTCTGGTTGAGACCAATCGGGCGGCCGACATCGCCAACGCAATTCGCACGATTGCAGGCGAGGGCCCGTGTTACCTCACCGTCGACATCGATTGTCTGGATCCAGCGTACGCGCCGGGAACCGGTACGCCCGTGACCGGCGGTTTAACTCCGGTCAAGCTTCTACAGATCTTACGTGGGATTTCCGATCTCAATATCGTCGGCTTCGACATTGTCGAGGTTGCGCCCGTCTATGACAGCGGCGGCATCACAGCACTCAATGCCGCGACAATTGTCTACGAGCAACTGTGCCGACTTGCCCGGAACCGAGGCGCCGCCGTTCAGGCGTATCCACATTCGCGTGTGACACTGCCGAGCAATGAGTAGCCGATTGTCCAATGAGGCACCGCTCGCGGCCTTGGCAAAAAGCCGCGGAATGGGCCCAAAATAGACCGTTCCGCGGACATCAGTTCGTTGCAAGTCAAAATTTAGCGGCTTCAAAGAACCAGTTCCCTGCGGAACAGCGGCGGAGATGAGTGTCGCGTAATTCTGGTGCGACAGAAACCTTGATGCCTGATCTCAGGCACCGCCCGCACCCAGGAGATCCGCAATGACCCCGATTACAACCGTTCTCGCTGCTCGCGCCGTGTTTACCGTTGCCGTAGCGCTCGGTACACTTGCAACAACGGCGCAACAGGCGAATGCTTTCGGCCTGCGCGTGAAAATGGCTTGCGCTGGCGACTACTTCGCGAACTGCAGCGCCTATGGGCTTGAGAGCCAGGAAGTCCGCTCTTGCATGCGCGCTGTGGGCGTTGGTTTGTCAGCCCGCTGCACCGATGCTCTGGTCGCAGAGGGCGAAGTCTCAGCTACTGAAGTTGCCAAGAAACGCGCGGCGGCGAAGTCAGCTTCATCGAACTGAGCGCGCGCCGCCGGTAGGTCTCGTCGTGCTCTACATGAAGCGAGCATGTGTCCCGCCGGGCATCTTGACGATTTGGCGGCCAGACGCAGCTGTCAAATGCGGCAATGGGGCGCTGAAGCGATGCTCGGTTGTTCGGTGGTTGCGCTCCATCGCTGGAAAAATGTAAGTCAATGGCTGGGAAAGAGGAGACCGGCCGGACATGACTGGACTTCCCAAGTGGACCTTGGCGGCCCCACTCTTTGGCTGGACAGTCATCGCGGCTTCGCTCGCGGGGGTCTTGCAGATGGCTGGGCCGGTGTTGGGGCCGGCTGTCATCACGGCTATCAGCGCCGCCGGCTTGATCGCAAGCGTTCTGGCGGCCGTGCATCACGCTGAAGTCATAGCCCACCGCATCGGCGAACCGTTTGGCACGCTCGTCTTGGCACTCGCCGTCACGATTATCGAGGTGGCGCTCATCGTATCGCTGATGATTGCTGCCGGGCCCGATGGCAAGGAGCTGGCGCGCGACACCGTGTTTGCAGCCGTTATGCTGATCCTCAATGGTGTTGTCGGCCTCTGCCTCGTTGCTGGTGGGGCCCGCCACCACGAGCAATCTTTCGTACAATACGGCGTCAGTGCGTCGCTCACCGTGCTGGCGGCGCTTGCGACCCTAACATTGGTTTTACCCAACTACACAACGAGCCTTCCCGGGCCGCAGTATACCAACGGTCAGCTCGCCTTCGTTGCGGCGCTGTCCCTGTTACTCTACGGCACGTTCATGCTGGTGCAGACCGTACGCCATCGCGATTATTTCTTGCCACCCGACCGTCTTGAAGACGAGACAGCGCATGCGCCGCCGCCCAGCGTGCGTACTACATGGATCAGCAGTGCATTCCTGCTCATTTCACTCGCCGTCGTGGTTTTGCTGGCCAAGGCGTTAGCACCGGCCATCGAAGCCGGCGTCATGTCCGCGGGTGCGCCCAAAGCGGTGGTGGGTATATTGATCTCCGGATTGGTGCTCTTGCCTGAGAGCATCGCGGCCATCCGGGCAGCCCGCGCCAATCGGCTTCAAACCAGTCTCAATCTGGCTCTTGGATCGGCACTGGCAACGATTGGCCTCACCATCCCCGCAGTCGCCATTTTATCGCTAGTCACGGGATTGACCCTGTCGCTCGGGCTCGACGCCAAGTCGATCACACTGCTTGCCCTCACATTACTGGTCTCAACCATTTCGCTTGGCAATGGCCGCACGACGGTGTTGCAGGGTGCCGTCCACCTGACAATTCTGGCAGCCTATATTTTCACCACCGTCATTCCGTAAACGGTGTTCAGTTGTGCCGGACAAAGTAAACATTATTGCCCGACCAAAGGACCTATGGGGTGCGAGGCAAAACGGCTAGAATGGACCAGATTATTTTTTGCGGCCCCGGCTAGTGCGTTCGTAGAGGCGCACGGCGAACGCCGCCGCTGAGGCAAAATATCAACACATAGTTGCGGAGGCTAACATGGCCCACGTTATCAACATTCTCACAACTGCCGGTGGCGATTTTACCGTAACCAGTATCTATGACGCGATGCTTAGCGTCACGGAAATTTTACCCGGCCAGACATCGACGCATTTTGTTTTATCGAATGCTTCCAGCACCCTGCAGATCGACACGACCGGTTCGGGCTTCACCTATTTGAATGGGGTCATAACCGGGGGCGCATACACGAAATCAATTTTGAAGGTGAATGGTGCTGCAGTCGTAGATTTCAACTACAGCCCGGCGATTAGTATGACCAGCTTGATAAGCGGGCTCGTTACCTACTCAAACAGCGGCTTGACCAATCATTCCGCACTCGACGCGCTGTTCAGCACACAGCCCACGACAATCAACGGCAATATTGGCGATGATGCCCTCTATGGTCTCAACAACATCGACACCATGAACGGCGGCGCTGGGAATGATATTCTCGTTGGTGGCGCAGGTGCGGATATTTTAAATCCCGGCGCAACCAAACTTGACGTCAATGGCTTCGGTTTTGAAGTTCTAGTGGGCAATGCCGGTAACGATACGTTTAATTTGGGAACATCAGCGGCAAGCCACTATATCGTAAACTATCAGCCTGACGGCGGCACACTTGGTGTTCACGTCAACCTCGCAACAAACACGGCAACGGATACGTTTGGCAACACGGATTCACTTGTTGGCGCTGTCTTTGTCATTGGCTCAAGTTTGAGTGACAGCTTCGTTGGCGATATGACAGACGATTTCTTTGCCCCCGGTGGCGGGACAGACACGATCAACGGCGGCGGTGGCATTGACGAACTCGACTACTACTTCATCAAGCAGTTCAACTCCGACGCCTTCACATTCGCCAACGGCATCACGGTCAATCAAACCGGCGACAACGCAGGAACGGTGATTGATCCGTTCGGTACGATCGACACGTTTACCAACATGGAGCGGATCGCGGGTACGCGCTTTGCCGATACATTTAATGGCAGCGCCTTTAATGACGCCTTCATCGGCGGCGACGGTATCGACGCGTTTAACGGCGGCCTTGGCATAGATGAAGTCACCTACGCACAAGAGACGGTGGGTGGCGGTATTCTTGGCATCAAGGCAGATCTTGCAGCCCACACTGTAATCGACGCCTACGGGAAAACCGACGTTGTAAATAGCATTGAAAATATTACTGGTACGCCGTTTGCCGATCTTATGCTTGGGGACGCAGCGGCCAACACCTTCGTCGGCGGCCGTTCAAACGACATCATGGACGGCAAAACGGGTATCGATACGCTCATTGGCGGCTTGGGTGACGACGCCTATTATTTAAACGATATTGGGCCGGACAGCCGGCTTGTCGATACGATCACCGAACTTGCGAACCAGGGCATCGACGGCATTCGCACCATCGTCGGCGTTAATCTCAATGAAGTCCGTTTTGTCAACGTCGAAAACGCTTACATTGTCGGCACAACGGCGGCTAACCTTGGCGGCAGTGCTGCGAACAATGTGCTTGTTGGCAACGATGCCGCAAACCTGATCGCAGGCCTCGGTGGTCGCGATATCGAGCGCGGCGGCTTGGGCGCGGATATCTTCAAATATTTCTTTAACTCCGACACAGGCAGTACAGCACTGACGCGCGATTTAATTCAGGATTTCACGTCCGGCACCGACAAAATTGATCTCTCGGCTATGGACGCCAACGGTGCCGTTGCCGGCAATGGCACGTTTGTGTTTCAGGCCGTCAAGGGCGCAGCTTTCACCGGCGTCGCAGGCCAACTGCATTACTTAGCGTCCGGCGCCAACACCCTCATCGAGGGCGATTTCAACGGTGACAAAGTGGCCGACATCCAGATTGAATTGACCGGTATCAAAACGCTCACGGGCGGCATCACCAGCGCTTTCGACATTATCTTGTAACGGCCGATTTGGTGATAGAGCTGATCGAGCAGCCGTCCCGGCGGTTTCCGTAAGAAACAGCGCCCAAAAATTGGCGGCGCGCGTTGCGACACGTTTAGCTCCACCGCCTGTTCGACCACATCCACTGTTCTGGCGTCTCGCGCACCCAGGCTTCGAATTGCCGGGTCATCGCAGCGGTTGCCCATTTGACGTCTTCGGATTGGTTGGCGGTGCGTGGCACGCGCAGCTCTTTCAATTCAATTTCAAAATTGCTGCCGGTGCCGATGCGGGTGCAGCGTGACATCCAGATGCGGGCTCCCGTGCGGCGCGCGATCATGGCCGGGATCGTGACCGTTTGCGCGTCCCTGCCAAAAAACGGAACCGGCAGACCAGTGCGATCAAAGAGATCACAGACCACGCCGAGACGCCCGCCCTGGCGGACATAGTCCATAATGGCGCGCGCCGTCTTCTGGCTCTCGCCGTGGTCGCCTTCAACAAGTCCGCGGCCATAGAGGCCGCCGGGATAAAGGTCCTTGCGTTGATAGCGTAAGTAGCGATCGACGTAGGGGTTATTGACCGAGCGGTAGACGGCGGCTGGGTTGGCGCCGGCAAGGGTCAACGGCCAGATCGCGAGTTCCCAGTTGCCCATATGCAGGGATGTGCCGACAACGGGCCCGAGCTTGTTGGCGTAACGGGCGAAGACAGCCTGGTTCTTGATTGTGATGCGACCGGGGTCGGCAATGAGCTGGTCGATGCGCATGGTCTCAGCCATGACGCGGCCGAGATTTTCCCAGTGCGCCCGCGCGATCGTCTGGCGTTCTGCGTCAGACTTTTCGGGGAACGCGATGGCGAGATTGGCGAGCGCACGTTTGTGGCGCCTGGGTCTGAGGATGGGTGCCAAATGGCTCCAGCACCAGGCAGATGATCGCGTCGCAAACGCCAGCGGCACGGCGCGCACGGTTCCAACAACCAGGCGCAACAAAACGTATTCCAGGCGAAATTGAAGATCGCGAAGGCGGGACGTGGGTGTCATGGCTTGGGGCATGCGTCGGCGCGGAC
>JAYUCQ010000544.1:0-2811 GCA_043740265.1 Hyphomicrobium sp. | reverse complement strand
CCTCGGCAAGATTTTCCTGGCTGTGCGGCGCCTCAAAGGCCCCAGGAATGGGCACCGTATAAACACTGCGCACAAGGCCCCTGAATGGCGCCAGGAAGCCCAGCGCATCTTTCTGGCCCATCATGCCAACCACCAGGAAAACCGGCTTGGGTGACCGCTCCTCGAACGTTGCAAGCGTATCCGCCAGCATATCGCCAGCCGCGGGATTATGACCGCCGTCGAGCCAGAGTTCTGCGTCCGGCCCGAGGATGGCGGGCAGCGGGCCGTTTGTTAACCGCTGCATGCGGGCTGGCCATTGTACTGTCCGCAGGCCAACCTCGATTGCCCGCTCGTCGAGCCCGAGTGCTGGGACTTTACGCCCTAGCTTGACGGCCGCCGCCACTGCAGTTCCTGCGTTCACAATCTGATGCCGCCCGGCCAACGCCGGTAACGGCAAATCCAAAAGCTCCTCGTTCAACTGAACAACCAGACGGCCGCTTTGTTCATAGGCGTCGAAGTCCCGGCCCCAGACCACGAGCGGCGCGCCAACTTTTTTGGCTTTAGCTTCGATGACATCAAGCACGTCACTTGGCTGCTGCGAGACAATGCCGGTTGATCCGCGTTTGAGAATTCCAGCTTTCTCTGCCGCGATTTTCGCAAGCGTCGGCCCAAGCTTCTCGGCGTGATCCATTGAGATCGGCGTGATCACCGTCAACGCCGGATGGGCGATCACATTTGTTGCGTCCAGGCGTCCTCCCAGACCGACTTCCAACAGCACGATATCAGCCGGCGTTTCGCTGAACGCTAAAAACGCCGCCGCTGTCGTGATTTCAAACTGCGTGATGTTGTCGCCATCGTTAACCGCGCGCACACGCATCAAGACATCCACCAGAGAGGCCTCGCTGATATCATGCGAAATGCCGTCCGGACCCGCCAGCGTAATGCGCTCATGAAACCGCACGAGGTGTGGAGACGTGTAGGCGTGCACCCGTTTGCCGGCGGCTTCCAGTATGGCTTTGAGATACGCCGTCACTGAACCTTTGCCGTTGGTTCCGGCAATGTGCACGACGGGAGCGAGCTTTTTTTCCGGGTGCCCGAGTTTGCCGAGCAGCCGTTCGACGCGGCCGAGCGACAGGTCAATCAACTTTGGATGCAACAGCATCATCTCTGCGAGAAGCGCGTCGCTGGTTGGGCGTTTGATCCGTGTTGTCATGCGCGCACTGAGCTCAGAAAGACGTGAGAGACTTGCCAGCTTCTTATCTATCAAACGCCGCGCGGCGCGTCTTTAGCATTTGGCGGTGGCGACGCCTGATCGCCGTCACGCTTGGTCTTGTCACCCCGGCCATCACCGCGGCCATCACTGCGGCCAGTATCAAACCGTTGGCTCGACGGCACGGCTTCGGCTTCGGTCACGCCGCCAATTTCACGCGCTGCCGATTCCATCAATTTACTGTCGATTACCGAGCCGTTGACATAGGGCTTGCCGTTGCCTTTGCGGGCATCCTTGGTCTTGCCCGCGCCCGTCATCAGAATAGCGCACAGCCGCGCTAACGTCTCGCGCATTTGGTGGCGGTGCACCACCATATCGACCATGCCGTGTGACAGCAGATATTCGGAGCGCTGGAACCCGTCGGGCAGCTGCTCTCTGATCGTCTGCTGAATAACGCGCGGACCGGCGAAACAAATTAGTGCGCCAGGTTCCGCAATATGGACATCACCCAGCATCGCGTACGACGCAGTCACGCCGCCCGTCGTCGGGTCGGTCAAAACGACGATGTAGGGCAAGCGATTTTCGCGCAGGCGCTGCACCGCAATGGTCACACGCGGCATCTGCATCAGCGACAGGATACCTTCCTGCATGCGCGCGCCGCCAGACGCCGCAAAAAGAATGAACGGCGCTTTGAGATCGACGGCGCGCAGCATGCCAGTAATCAACGCTTCGCCGGCAGCCATGCCCAACGATCCGGCCATGAAACGGAAATCTTGCACTGCGGCGACAACCTGCCGGCCCTCAAGCGTACCCTCTCCAATGACAACGGCGTCGTCGAGTTTGGTCGCGGCCTTGGCGTCTTTCAGACGATCCGTATATTTTCGCCCGTCGCGGAATTTGAGTGGATCCTGGGTGACCGTTGGTACAGCCAAGGTTCTGTATTCGCCACCATCGAACAGATGCCGGAGGCGCTGACCTGCCTCCATCTTCATGTGATAGTTGGAACCGGGAACGACAAAATCGTTGGCCTCGAGGTCTTTGTAAAAGACCATTTGGCCGGTCTCAGGGCACTTGACCCAAAGGTTGTCGGGCACGTCGCGCTTTGTCGTCGACAACAGGCCGCTGATCTTCGGGCGGACAACGTTGTTGATCCAGTTCACTGCGGTTGGCTCCTCGTCGCCCGAAACACAAATCCGGTGCGCAACACGCGAGCACCGGTGCCATCGTCTGCCACCTGCCCGCTCTGGCGCATGATCCAGGCCATATAATTTAACGCCAGCTCTAGCACAGCGCTAGGCTTGGCCGGCATACATATGGGGGTAGTCTAGCGCCCCAACAGACCTTTTGGTGGATATCATTACGGCTGGTCAAGGCGCGCGCAACGCCGCACTTAACTCCGCCACAAGATCAAGCACGGCGCTGACCGTTTTTGGCGTTGTTTCACCCTTTGATCCCAATGACTTATCGATCATTGACACGAGTGCCGAGCCAACGACCACACCGTCGGCGCCCTTTGAGATCGCTTTGGCCTGGGGCCCGGTCCGGACGCCAAAGCCAACAACGACCGGCAGCGGCGTTTGTCCCTTAATCCGGCTCACTTGCTCGTGAACGTCGGTCGCGAC
>JAYUCQ010000543.1:0-6871 GCA_043740265.1 Hyphomicrobium sp. | reverse complement strand
TCGTCGTCTCGCATCAGCACGTCGTTGAAGATCTGACCTCGCGTCAGGTCCGCGACATCATTGAGCCGTACGTGCGCAAAGCCTTGCCGGAAGGCTGGATCAGCAAGGATACGATCTGGCACATCAACCCGACAGGTAAGTTCTTTATCGGCGGTCCCGATGGCGACTGCGGTCTGACCGGGCGCAAGATCATCGTCGATACCTACGGTGGCGCGGCGCCCCACGGCGGCGGCGCGTTCTCCGGCAAGGACCCGACCAAGGTTGACCGTTCAGCTGCCTATGCGTCGCGCTATCTCGCAAAGAACGTCGTCGCATCCGGTATTGCCGAGCGCTGCACGATCCAGCTTGCGTACGCCATTGGTGTCGCCAAGCCGCTGTCGATCTACGTCGATACGCATGACACGGGCAAAGTCGACGAGGCCAAAATTGAAAAGGTTCTCGGCGAAGTCATGGACCTGACGCCGCGCGGTATCCGCACCCATCTCGATCTCAACAAGCCGATCTATGCTCGTACGTCGGCTTACGGCCACTTTGGCCGCCCAGCGGATAAAGATGGCGGGTTCTCGTGGGAAAAGACCGACCTCGCGGCCAAGATCAAAAAGGCCGTGTAGTTCGGCAGTCTTGGATGCTCATCGAATTCGAACGGCCGCATCGTGCGGCCGTTTTCTATTCAGGTTTTGGGTTGTTACAGTTCAATTTGCGTGGCAAAATGGTCAAATGAACGATCATGTCCCACCAGCGAACCTTCAGCAGCTCACCGTGGCTGAGAAGCTCCGCCTTATGGAAGACATTTGGGCTTCTCTCTGCGAAGCACCCGAGCGGCTTGATGTGCCTGCTTGGCACCGTGAAGAGTTGGATCGCCGCCTCGATAGCAGGGCAGGCAACGCCGCCAGCTCTTGGGCCGACGCCAAACAGGACATCCTCAAGGGTCTCCGGAAAAGCTGATGCTTCGCCTCAGCATTGATGCGCAAGGCGACATTCGCGACGCTGCGCACTGGTATGAACAGCAGCAAACAGGCCTTGGCGTAGAGTTTGTTGAAGAAATTGATGCTGCTTTTTCCCGGATAGATGCCGGCGAGTTTCGCTATCCTGTCACATATAGGAATTTACGCCGTGCTCTCGTCCGGCGCTTTTCCTACGCGGTCTATTTTGACGCCGCTTCGCCAGGCAATGTTCTGATCGTCGCCGTACTGCATCAACGCCGGGACAAAGCGATTTTGGATGAACGCTTTGGACGATAGCAACAACCCTCTCGAACTCCGCTCCTTCGGCCGCCGCAAGGGCCGCAAGGCCAGCCCGCGTCAAGCGGCGTTGCTGCGGGATGTGCTGCCGCGCGTTGCCGTTGATCTATCGTCTCCCTCTCCCCTCGGGGAGAGGGTTGGGGTAAGGGGGCCCACATCCGAAACCTGGCTGGAGGTTGGCTTCGGCGGCGGCGAACATCTCATCTGGCAAGCGCAGCACAATCCCGGTGTCACGCTGATCGGCTGCGAGCCCTTCGAAGACGGCGTCATGAAAGTTCTGGCGGCAATCGCGCAAGGGCCGCTGACGAACATCCGTATTCACATGGGCGATGCCCGCGACGTGCTGCGTTGGTTGCCACCCGCTTCAATCGCTCGCGCCTTCGTCCTGTTTCCCGACCCGTGGCCGAAGCGAAAGCACCAAAAGCGCCGCCTGGTGAATGCACAGACGCTGAGCCTGCTGGCTCGTGTGATGAAGCCCGGTGCAGAATTGCGCTTCGGCACTGACATAGGCGACTACGCCCGCTCGGCTCTCGAAGCCTTCGCCTCCGAGCCGCGCTTCAAGTGGCTTGCCGAACGTCCCGCTGATTGGCGCATCCGGCAATCAGACTGGCCCGAAACCCGCTACGAAGCCAAAGCCGCCCGTGAAGGCCGCGTGCGGTATTATTTTAGGTTTCAGAGGGTGTAACGCCTGATCTTCTGGAGATGCCACCACGTCTCCCCTCCCCAGCGGGGAGGGGCCCGCCGCGAACGCGGCAAAGAATGAGCGGTGGGGAGACGCCAAGAGCGGCATAGCGAAACGGAGCGATTGCGGAGCAAAAATCTTCTGCGGCTGCGCGGTTGGCACGGAAAACATAAACACCGATCACGCCAAGCTCATCACCGCACCCCTAACCCCTCCCCTGAGGGGAGGGGAATTCGTGCGTCCGCCCCGCCTTACGTTTCTTTGTTTTGATTGATCCGGGGGTACTCTGCTAAACGACCGCAACGGACCAAGGGGCCATCAAGAATGCAAGAGTTTCTCGAATTCATTCAGAGCCACAAACTCTATGTCGACGCGGCCCATGCGATTAGTTCGGTAGTAAATCTATTGGGTTGGGGCCTCGGAACGATACTTCTCGTTCGTGCATGGCGTCGAAATGCCATTCGCAGTGTCACGGTCGGGCCGATCAATTTTCAAATGCAGGAAGCGGCAGTAGAGGCCACCGCCACGGCTGCGCGGGATTGGCAAGCCAAAGCGCCAAATCAAAAGGTTAATCTGCCGCGTATCCGAGCGACGGTTGGACGGGCCTTTGCTCCTGCTACTGCGGACAACCTAATCGGTAAGTCGATCCTATGGGTTGACGACAATCCTGCTGACAATGAATTGGCTGTGCGCGCGTTGCGAAAACTTCAGTTGGATGTTGAGCAAGCAACGAGCACGGATCAGGGCCTGACTGCAATGAAGCGCCGGCACTTTGATCTCGTCATTTCTGACATGGGGCGTGGCCAAGATTTGCGTGCTGGATACGAACTCCTAACCGCTATTCGAAGCCAAGGTATTCAAGTCCCGTTCCTCATCTTTGCAGGGTCAGATACTCCAGAATTTCGGCGTGAGGCCGCTCTGAATGGTGCGCAACTATCAACGAATGACATGCTCGAACTAATGGACAAAATCATCGAACAGCTTGGTTGAGCGCAGAGGTACGCGGTCACGTCCTTCTCCATTGGGGAGAAGGTGCCCCGCCCGGCGCGTAAGCGCCAAAGGCATTTGGGGCGGATGAGGGGCTTGAAGCGACGCGCGGATTTTCGGCAACCTCATTCGTGATTAACTGAATCGCCACAGCTAGAACCACGCCCCTCACCTGCCCGCTGTTTTCCGGCGTAGCCGCGCCGGGCGGGCATCCTCTCCCCTCGGGAGAGGAAAGCTGACGCCAAGCTGCGAGACGTCCCCCCACCCCCTTGCCATCGCCGCCAAAATCGCCTATCCCAACACTACTCCAACAACAAAAGAGCCGAAACTTCGAGTGGACCCGCCGGGCCCGCTCCAAACGGACTTTGCAAGGTTTAGGTTGACCACAAAAGTGACGAGTGATGCGGCCACGAACGGCGTGGGCAAGAACGGCGCTTCCACCGAGCGCTTCTTGCTCGAAGCCGGGTTGGCGGCCGATTTCGCACGCGTTGCCGAACCCGTCATCGCCGGCCTTGGTTTTCGCCTCGTCCGCGTCATGGTGTCAGGCAGCATCGACCGCATTGTGCAAATCATGGCCGAACGCCCAGACGGCACGATCAACATCGACGACTGCGAAAAAATTTCCGACGGTCTTTCACCTGTCCTCGACGTTGCCGACCTTTTATCCGGCAAATACCGGCTTGAGATTTCGTCTCCCGGCATCGATCGTCCGCTGGTGCGTCCAAGCGATTTCGAAGACTGGTCGGGTCACGAAGCTAAGATCGAGCTCAAAGAACCGGTCGATGGCCGCAAGCGCTACAAGGGCACCCTCGAAGGCTTTGAAGCTGGCGAAGTCCGTATCGCCGCCGAAGCTGGCAAGCTCGGAGTCCAGCACTTAGGGTTCCCAATCACGCTCATTGAAGACGCTAAACTGGTTTTGACCGACGAACTCATCCGCGACGCGCTGACCCGCGCTAAGGCGCGCCATTCTGCAACTACTGGCACGTCCCGTCCAGGAGACGGCGCCGAACTCGACGAAAATGATCTTGAAGACAAACGACCCGCTAAAAACTACGCACCCAAAAAACACGCATCCAAAAAGTCCTTGCCAAAAAAGACTGTGCCAAAAAAGAATGTGGAGACCTGACCTATGGCTACCGCCGGCATTAGCGCCAACCGTCTCGAACTTTTGCAGATCGCCGACGCTGTCGCGCGCGAAAAGACGATCGACAAAAAGATCGTCATCGAGGCCATGGAAGAAGCTATTCAAAAAGCTGCCAAGGCGCGCTACGGCGCTGAAAACGACATTCGCTGCGAGATCGACGCCAAGACCGGCGAAGCTCGACTCACCCGCGTTCTCGCCGTTGTTGATGAAGTCGAGAACGATTCAACGCAAGTCAATCTGGCCGACGCGCAAAAACGCAACCCGGACGCTAAGGTCGGCGACCACATCGCTGAGATTTTGCCGCCGCTGGAATTTGGCCGGGTCGCGGCGCAGAACGCCAAGCAGGTCATCGTTCAAAAGGTCCGCGAAGCCGAGCGTGACCGCCAGTTCAGCGAATTCAAAGACCGCATCGGCGATATTTCGAACGGCACCGTCAAGCGTGTCGAATACGGCAATGTCATCGTCGATCTGGGCAAAGCCGAAGGCATCATCCGCCGCGATGAAATGATCCCGCGCGAAAACGTCCGCCTGGGTGATCGCATCCGTGCCTTCATCTACGACGTCCGCCGCGAACAGCGCGGTCCGCAAATTTTCCTCACCCGCGCCCGGTCGGAATTTATGGCCAAACTGTTCTCGCAGGAAGTGCCTGAAATTTACGATGGCGTCGTTGAAATCAAATCGGTTGCCCGTGATCCAGGATCGCGCGCCAAAATCGCGGTGATCTCGAAAGACTCATCCATTGATCCCGTCGGCGCCTGCGTTGGTATGCGCGGCGCCCGCGTGCAGGCCGTCGTCAACGAATTGCAAGGCGAAAAGGTCGACATCATCGAGTGGAACCCGGATGCCGCCAGTTTCATCGTCAACGCGCTGGCTCCTGCCGAAGTCACCAAGGTCGTGCTCGACGAAGATTCCAACCGCATCGAAGTCGTCGTGCCTGAAGCCCAGTTGTCGCTCGCCATCGGCCGGCGCGGCCAGAACGTCCGCCTCGCCTCGCAATTGACAGGCTGGGATATCGACATCATGACGGAACAAGAAGAAAGCGAACGCCGCCAGAAGGAATTTGGCGAGCGCACGCAGTTGCTGATGGACGCGCTCGATGTCGATGAGGTCATCGCCCAGTTGCTGGTCACCGAAGGCTTCGCGTCGATCGAAGAAGTGGCATTCGTTGATTTGTCCGAAATCGCCCACATCGAAGGCTTCGATGCTGACACCGCCGAGCAAATTCAAAACCGCGCCAAGGAATATCTCGAAACCCAGGAAGCCGAGCGCGATGCCAAGCGCCGCGAACTGGGTGTCGCCGATGAGATGTCCGAGATCCCCGGCATGACGACGCCGATGATGGTGGCGCTGGGCGAAAACGGCGTCAAAACCATCGAAGACTTTGCCGACTGCGCCACCGATGAACTCATCGGCTGGACCGAACGCAAAAAAGAGAAAGACGCCGAAGCCGTGCGCCACAAGGGCTTCCTCGATGGCTTCGAGCTTTCGCGCACCGATGTCGAGGGCATGATCATGGCGGCGCGTGTTCACGCCGGTTGGATCAAAGCCGAAGATCTCGTGTCAGCGACGGCAGATGCCGAAACCACGGACGGTGGCGACGATGCTACCGCCGCCGGTTAGGTGTGATGCCTCAGCAACAAAAGAGGTCGCGTGGAAGACACCGGACAGGCAAAGCAGATCGACAGCAGCGAGGGCCCCAATACTGGGCCAACGCGGCTGTGCGTGGTTACGCGCGCTGAATTGCCGCCGGGCGATCTGATCCGCTTTGTCCGCTCACCTCAGAGCGAGATGGTTCCGGATTTGGAATTGCGCTTGCCGGGCCGGGGTGTGTGGGTTACCTGTGACCGAAAAATCGTCGAAAAAGCAATAAAAACAAAAGCTTTTGGACGAAGTCTGAAGGCTGACGTGACCCTGCCGGCAGACCTGGCCGACCGTCTCGACGCCATGATCCTGCGCCGCGCCTGCGATGCTTTGGCCCTTGCGAATAAGGCCGGGCGCATCACATCCGGGTTCCAGCAAGTCGATGCCGCGCTTGAAAAGGGGAATGTTGCAGTTTTGGTGCAAGGCGCTGATGCCGCAGAAGACGGGCGGGGTAAGCTGGACCGGAAATTTAAGGCTATACAGCGTGAAAAAGGCGCCGCAGCCCCCATTATCGACATTCTGACAATCGCTGAAATGAGCTTGGCCATTGGCCGTCCAAGTGTGGTACATGCTGCACTTCTACCCGGAGGACTGGCTAGGCGGTTTCAGAGGGAGGCGGAGCGCGTTTTGCGCTACCGGTCGTCCTCGGGCTCCGGCCAAGCAATTGGCAGCGCACAAGACCCGGTGACTAACGAAGCAAATGACGGCGACGCAATCGATACTGACTCACATAACCAAGGCTGAGCAAAAATCGCATGACGGATCAGAACGACCAAGCCGATAAGACTTTGCGGGCTGGAGGGCGCAAACCGCTCTCGCTGCAGCGAACGGTTGAGTCTGGCCACGTGCGGCAGAACTTTAGTCACGGACGTTCCAAATCCGTGGTTGTCGAAAAGAAGAAAACCCGCAAGCTTGGTCCAGGCGGCGAGATCGTCGTCGAACCCGTCGTAACCGCCGCACCAGTTGCGCCGAAGGCCGTACCCGCTATCGCCGCACCGCGCGCAGGTCAGGCGCAATCGGCAACAGAGACGCGCTCGGGCGGCGTCCAAAGAAATCTTTCCAAGGAAGAACAAGCAGCTCGCGCCACCGCGCTCGCAGCTGCGCGCGCCGACGAACTGACGCGTCCCGCTGACGCCGAGCCAGTGCGGTTCGAACCTGTCCGTCCAAGCGAACCAG
>JAYUCQ010000542.1:0-6874 GCA_043740265.1 Hyphomicrobium sp. | reverse complement strand
AAAGCGGACGCGCCTTTACCTGCAATTAACCCGTCCGACGCAACAGTACCCTTGTCAAGTTGAGGTTTGCAGGCCTGCGACAATTCGGGTGCCTGTCTCTAACGAGGGTATTAGCCAATGAAATTCACACTCAAGGCTGGCATCGCCCTGGCAGCACTCACAAGCGCTGCCGCGATGGCTGGTTCTGCAAACGCCGCTGACTTAGGTGGTGACCGTGGCGGCTCGATCAAGGACGGCGGCTACATGGCCCCGATGCCGGAAATCTTCCGCGGCGCGTCGGGTCCCTGCTACGTCCGCGCCGACGTCGGCTATGGTTGGGCCGATGCTCCCACGCTGGCTTGGCCGGTGAACAACGACACAATTTTTGTCGATGAATATGGCAAGGAAACCTACCGCACCTCGACGTTTGTGACTGATAAGGTCTCTAACACCTCGCGCGAAAGTGGCGCTTTCGGTGAAGTCGGCCTCGGTTGCGGCGCAAGCCTTGGCATGCCGGGCCGCGGTATTCGCGGCGAAGTCATGTTCGGTTTCCACGGTGACAGCAAGGTTGAAGGCGAGCCGGGCAATTACCAGATCAACTACGTGCGCGATCCCCTTCACGCTCCGATCCCTGCGACACCACCATTGACGCCAAACACCCCAGTCATCGATGATCCGCTGCACACGTCGGTTCAGTCGTACACGATGATGTTCAACGTCTATAAAGATCTCGGTCAGTTTGGCCGCCTGACACCGTACGTCGGTGCAGGTATCGGTGCCGCCTACCATCAGGTCGATGAAACCTACTTCACGGGTAACTACAACCTGGTCAACAAGATCGAAGGCCACGACGACCTGTCGTTCGCTTGGTCGCTGATGGCCGGCGTTGGTTACCAGATCTCGGATCGGGCCATCATCGATATCGGCTACCGTTACCTCGACATGGGTTCGGCCGAAACCGGCCGCGTCGACTCGGCTGGCTTCGTTAACCCGAAGGTCAAGATCGACGACTTGTCGGAGCACGAAATCAAGATTGGCCTGCGCTATGCCTTCGGTGGCGGTAACGATTGCTGCGCCCAGCAGTACGCCCCGCTTAAGTAAACGACGGCAAGTAACACCTCTCGAATCAGCACAACCACAGCAAAAGCCGGACCTTCAGGTCCGGCTTTTTTGCGTTTTTTACCGTCCGGATTTGATCCCCCCCGCCGTGGCAAGGCCTTTGCATGTCCAGACCGCATGCGCTGTAAGTTCCTTTTCGCCTGAAAAGGACCGTTTCAGGAAAGGTCCGCCGTCGTGTTTTTCAAAGTCCTGTCACTCGTGTTTGTCGGCTTTGTTGCCGCATCGTTCCAAGAATATAATGGCGAGAACATTGTTGCGATCGCCGCGCTGCCAGCCGTTGCCGTGGTGGCTTTCCTGTTTCTGGGCGAAGCCTAGTCTCAAACGGCCAGATCAGGCGCGGCATCGGCCCCCCACCTTTCGAGATTTGAGTTTTGCAACCTGCGTTTTGCAAGGGGGGACCTCATTTGCGCGTTGATTGCAATCCCATCTCCCGTGTATGACACCGCTTCTCTCGTCGCGCGCGGCCTGGATCGCAGCTGAGGTTTCCTGGTAGGAAACTCAAGGCTTGACCTGTGGCGTTGCGCGATCCCGGGAGAAACGATACGGCTGGGGCTTCGTTAAGGGGACCTGACTTTATCGGGAACTGGCCGGCGGCGTGGTCGAGATCAAAATCAGCGGGCGTGGCGGAATTGGTAGACGCACTGGATTTAGGTTCCAGCGGCGCAAGTCGTGGGGGTTCAAATCCCTCCGCCCGCACCACACCGGCCGAGGCCAAGGCTGCACATCGGCCCACGCGAGGGCTGAACAGAATTTTTGCACGTACTAGCGTGCGGTCATCTCCCGAGGCATACGCCCGGAACGCTTCGATAAGAACGCCAACGACAGGAACCGACGACGATGCAAGTTACAGAGACAGGTAGAGACGGTCTGAAGCGCACCTTGAAGGTGATTGTCGGCCAGCAAGAATTGGGCGAGCGATTTTCGGTCCGCTTGGATGAGCTGAAGGACCGGGTCCAGATCAAAGGCTTCCGCAAGGGCAAGGTCCCTGTGCCGCATCTGAAGAAGATGTATGGCAAGTCGCTGATGCAGGAAGTGCTTGAGCAGACGCTCAATGAGACCAGCACCAAAGCCATCAAAGAGCGCAATGAGCGCCCGGCGCAGCAGCCCAAGATTGAGCTGGTTGATGCCAACGACACGACCTTCGAGCGCATCGTCAACGGTGAATCCGATCTTGCCTATTCTATGACCTTTGAAGTTCTGCCGCCGATCCCGCAGCCTGACCTCGCGGCGCTGAAAATCGAACGTCTCGTCGCAGATGTCGATGACGAAGCGATCCACAAAGCGCTCGAAGAGATCGCCGATCGCAACGTCAAGTATGATGTCGAGGATGGCCGCGCGGCCAGCACCGGCGACATGGTGACGATGGATTTCACCGGCCGCATCGACGGCGAAGCTTTTGACGGCGGTGCGGCTGAAGGCGCAACGCTGGTCATCGGCAAGGGTCAATTTATTCCAGGCTTTGAAGAAGGCGCGACCGGCATCAAGGCGGGCGAAAACCGGGTCGTCACCGCGACATTCCCGGCCGACTACCAGATGCCAACCTTAGCCGGTAAAACCGCACAATTTGACGTTCACGCCAAAGCCGTTTCCAAGCCCGCAAAGCCTGCAATCGATGACGACTTTGCGGCCGGTCTTGGGGCTGAAAACCTTGCCAAACTCAAGGGCCTTGTCGGCGATCAAATCAAGCGCGAGTACGATCAGGCCTCGCGCATGAAAATGAAGCGCGAAGTGCTCGACGCCCTCGATAAGGGCAATATGTTTGAGCTTCCCGCCTCCCTTGTCGATTTCGAATTCGACAATATATGGAAGCAACTGGAGAACAATCTTAAAGCCACCAACAAGACCTTTGCCGACGAAGGCAAGACCGAGGAGCAAGCGCGTGCCGAGTATCGCGGTATTGCCGAGCGCCGCGTGCGTCTGGGTCTGGTCATTGGCGAGATTGGTGAAAAGAACAAGCTGACCGTTAGCCAGGACGAGCTGCGGCGTGCTCTCATCGAGCGTGCACGTCAGTTCCCGGGCCAAGAAAAAATGGTCTACGAATACTTTGAAAAGACGCCCGGTGCGCTGGCCGAACTCAGAGCTCCGATTTTTGAAGACAAGGTCATCGATCACGTTCTCGAACAAGCCAAGCCCGTCGATAGGAAAGTCTCGAAGGAAGAGTTGTTCAAGCTGGTAGAAGAAACGACGGAACGTTAAATCTGTTGGCAATGCGCCGGCCATCGCGCCAGCACATTGTTGGATGTGTATGTTGGCGTTCGCAGAAATAGGCGCCGCATCGGCGGCAGATAGGCCCGCGCCCTAATTGCAAAAATTAGCAGCGCAAATAGGAAAGACGAGCACCATGCGCGATCCGGTCAACACGGTCACAAACACATTCTGGCCGATGGTTGTCGAGCAGACGACACGTGGCGAACGCGGCTACGATCTGCCGTCGCGTCTTTTGAAAGAACGCATCATTTTCGTGACCGGCCCCGTGGAAGACCACATGGCGGCGTCGATCTGCATGCAGTTGCTGTTTCTTGAAGCTGAGAATCCGAAAAAAGAAATCTCGATGTACATCAACTCGCCAGGCGGCGTGGTGACGAGCGGTATGGCGATCTATGACACCATGCAGTTTATCAAGCCGCCGGTTGCAACGCTGTGCATCGGACAAGCGGCGTCGATGGGCTCGCTGCTGTTATGCGCCGGTGCCAAGGACATGCGCTTCGCGTTGCCCAACGCCCGCATCATGGTGCATCAACCGTCGGGCGGGTTCTCTGGCCAAGCCTCAGACATCGAACGTCACGCCGAAGATATCGTCAAAATGAAGCGCCGCTTGAACGAGACCTACGTAAAGCATACCGGTCAGACGTATGAGAAAATCGAACACACGCTCGACCGCGATTACTTCATGACGGCTGACCAAGCCCGCGATTTCGGCTTGATCGACAAAGTGCTCAACAGCCGCGAAGAGGTTGAGGGCGGATTGTTCGAAGCTAAGCCTGCGTCGTAAAGCCTCTGCAACCTGACGGCACCGGCAAGCGAATATATTACACACCGGCTAGTGGTGTTCCTTGGCTTGCATCCTTGATTGGGCAGCAGCTCACGGAAAGCCTGTGCTTGCGGCCCCCATGCGATCCGATATGAGAACAAAAGCCGCACAGGTTTTTTCTCATCGGGCTTTAAATGGGCATTTGTGCAGTTCATATTCCTTACTGTTGCCGGATTGGTTACCATGCTGTGGCAATACCGCCGCTTGCCCCCCGGGTATGGCGGTTCCAATTAATCGATTGTTGATCTGAGGAACCGTAGCGTGTTCAGATCGGCTAAGAGATTCACGGCGTAACGCACATACCGCCTATGTTGGCGGTATTGACTGGGCCAAAGAGAGAACATCGCGCAGATGCGCTCTCAGACAGGGTGAGAAGCTAAGAATGGCTCAAGAAAAAAACACGCTCTATTGCTCGTTCTGCGGCAAGAGCCAGCACGAAGTCCGCAAATTGATTGCCGGACCGACCGTTTTCATCTGCGATGAATGCGTCGAGCTGTGCATGGACATCATCCGGGAAGAGAACAAGAACACTCTCGTAAAGTCGCGGGATGGCGTGCCGGCCCCTCAGGAAATCTGCACGGTTCTCGACAGCTATGTGATCGGCCAGTACCACGCCAAGCGGGTGCTCTCGGTTGCCGTCCACAATCACTACAAGCGTCTCAACCACGCGTCCAAGAACAACGACGTGGAATTGGCGAAGTCGAACATTCTGCTCGTCGGTCCGACCGGCTCGGGCAAAACGCTGCTGGCGCAGACGCTGGCGCGCATTCTCGACGTGCCGTTCACGATGGCAGATGCCACGACGCTGACCGAAGCCGGCTATGTCGGCGAAGACGTCGAGAATATCATTCTTAAACTGCTTCAAAGCGCCGACTACAACGTCGAGCGGGCACAGCGCGGCATCGTCTATATAGACGAAGTCGACAAGATTTCGCGCAAGTCGGACAATCCTTCGATTACCCGCGACGTGTCGGGCGAAGGCGTGCAGCAGGCACTTTTGAAAATTATGGAAGGCACGGTTGCAAGCGTTCCGCCGCAAGGAGGCCGCAAGCATCCGCAGCAGGAATTTCTGCAGGTCGATACCACCAATATCCTCTTCATCTGCGGCGGCGCTTTTGCGGGTCTCGAAAAGATCATCTCGCGCCGTGGCAAGGGATCATCGATCGGGTTCGGTGCCAAGGTCATGGGTCCGGACGAACGCCGGACGGGTGAAGTTCTGCGCGGCGTCGAGCCGGAAGATCTATTGAAGTTCGGCTTGATCCCGGAATTCATCGGCCGCTTGCCGGTCATCGCGACACTTGAAGATCTCGATGAGACCGCGCTAGTGCAAATTCTGACCGAGCCGAAGAACGCCATCGTCAAGCAGTATCAGCGCTTGTTTGAGATGGAAGACGTCAAGCTCAGTATCACGGGTGAAGCTCTAAAAGCCATCGCGCGGCGGGCTATTGAGCGCAAGACTGGCGCTCGCGGATTGCGCTCGATTATGGAGGGCATTCTGCTCGACACGATGTTCGATTTGCCGACGCTCAAAGGCGTTGAGGAAGTCGTTATCGGGCCGGAAGTCGTTGAAGGTGCGGCCAAGCCATTGCGAATTTATTCTGAACGGGCCGAAGAAAAAGGCTCGTCGGCTTAACTGAATTTCATGCTGCCGGGCGCGCCGTGCCTAGTGACATGATCTTGATCTAAGGGGTTATATCCCCATGTGTTCGGAGGGAGATTTACTTTTCCGCTGAAAGCCGGGAAGCCCCGGCTACGTGGAACGGCATCTCACCCGCACTTCGCGCTCACGGGCACGCAGTCTATCCCCTGTAAAATGGGATGGCCCCGGTCAAATGGGGTTGGTCGCCTTAAAAGGGGCCGGCTGAGTGGCTCATAAGTGGAACGAAGCGTGCAATGGCACGGGCGTCCCCAGTCCGGGGTGTCCGCAGTGTGACAGCAGGTAGTGAAATGAGCGAAGACAAAAAGACCAAAGACAAGACGGGCGGCAAGGAACTGTATCCGGTCCTGCCGTTGCGTGACATCGTGGTCTTCCCGTACATGATCGTGCCGTTGTTCGTAGGCCGCGAAAAGTCGATCGCGGCGCTTGAAGAAGTCATGCGCGCCGACAAGCAGATTTTGCTGGCCGCGCAAAAAAACGCTGGTGACGATGATCCGGCGACCGACGCGATCTATGAAATTGGAACGCTTGCCAGCGTGCTGCAGCTGTTGAAGCTGCCAGACGGCACCGTCAAGGTTTTGGTCGAAGGCAGCGCCCGCGCCAAGGTCGTCCGCTACACGGCGAATGAAAATTATTTCGAAGCCGAAGTCGAGCGCGTTACCGATCAAATGGGCGCAAAAGATGAGCTTGAAGCGCTGTCGCGGTCCGTGATCACGCAGTTCGAAAGCTATGTGAAGCTCAACAAAAAGGTCTCGCCTGAGGTGCTGGGCACCGTCAGCCAGATCGAAGATTACGCCAAACTCGCCGATACGATCGCATCTCACTTGGCGGTGAAGATTTCGGAAAAGCAGGACGTTCTCGAAACCGCAACGGTTTCCGAGCGGCTTGAGCGCGTCTACACGCTAATGGAAAGCGAAATCTCGGTCCTTCAGGTCGAGAAGAAGATTCGCTCACGTGTAAAACGTCAAATGGAGAAGACGCAGCGCGAATACTATTTGAATGAGCAGATGAAGGCCATTCAGAAGGAACTGGGCGACACGGACGAGCGCGACGATATCGCCGAGTTTGAAGAAAAGATCGAAAACACC
>JAYUCQ010000541.1:0-17164 GCA_043740265.1 Hyphomicrobium sp. | reverse complement strand
ACAAAGGTCTTGGCGATTTAAAAGGGGTGGGCGGTCTCACGGTGCTCGGCCAGAATATCAAACTTGGGCGCGGCGGCATTCGCGAAATCGAGTTTTTCGCCCAAACGCAGCAGATCATTGCCGGCGGGCGTCAGCCGGATTTGCGGGTGCGTGCGACGCTGGACGCTTTGAAGGCGCTGCAAGCACGAGGCTGGGTCAAAGCCGTTGTTCGCGATGAGATGCAAGACGCTTATGTTTTTCTGCGCCGCCTAGAGCATCGGCTGCAAATGGTTGCCGACGAGCAGACGCATGACATGCCGGATGACGACGTGGGCCTGGAACGCATCGCCCGATTTTCTGGGTACGAAAATGGCGCGGCCCTGTCCGTGGATTTGATCCGGGTGCTCGAGACTGTCGAGCGGCACTATGCCGGGCTGTTCGAAGGCGCGCCGGAGTTGACGCGCGCCGGAAGCAATATGGTCTTCGCAGGCGCCAAGGATGATCCCAGGACGCTAGAAGCACTGGCGGAGCTTGGCTACTCGCAACCAGCGCAAGTGCTGGCGATTGTGCGCGGCTGGCATCACGGCCGGACCCCTTCGGTGCGCTCACCGCAGGCGCGTGAGAGACTGACCGAAGTGCAGCCGCTGCTGATCGCGGCCTTGGCCGATACCGTCCATCCCGACGAAGCGATTGCCAGCTTCGATACGTTTTTGGCTGAGTTGCCAGCAGGCGTGCAATTGTTTTCACTCCTGAAGGCCAACCCTTCGTTGATGCAGCTGATTGCGAGCATCATGGGGTCGGCGCCGCGGCTGGCGCGTATTTTGTCGAAGCGTCGGCGCTTGCTGGATGCGGTTCTCGATCCGCGGGTTTTGGGCTCGGAGATCACAGCTGCTGATCTCGATGCGCTGCTGGTGCATGAGTTTGACGCGGTGAGAGCCAAGCGGCAGGGCGATCCGCTGCAGGATATTCTAGACGCCGCACGCGTGGCTGGCAGTGAGCAAGCGTTTTTGATTGGCGTCAGGGTGCTGGCCGGGAACATTACGGCAGAAGCGGCAGGCGCCGCCTATGCTTTGATTGCAGAGCGGTTGATTGCAGCGCTGCTGAGAGAAGTGACGCAAAGCTTTGAGCAGGAGCACGGCAAGTTTGTTGCTGGGCAGGCTGTCGTGGTGGCGATGGGCAAGCTCGGCGGCCGTGAGATGACCGCGTCGTCCGACATCGATCTCATATTGATTTATGATTGCGCAGCGGCAGCCGAACTGTCCGATGGCCGCAAGCCGTTGGCGCCCAGCCACTACTTCGGGCGATTGACTCAGCGGTTGATCAGCGCGCTTTCAGTGCAGACGGCGGAGGGAGGATTGTACGACGTCGATATGCGGCTGCGGCCTTCCGGCCAGAAGGGCCCGGTCGCGACGCGGCTTTCGAGTTTCGTCGCCTATCAGAAAGCCGAGGCGTGGACCTGGGAGCATCTGGCGCTGACGCGGGCGCGGGTGATCGCGGGTGATCCGTCGCTGCGAGCCTCGGTCGAAGCAGCGATAAGGTCCGTGCTGACCAGGCCGCGCGACCGGGCGATTGTTGCAGCCGACGTGCGCGACATGCGGAGCCGCATCGAAGCCGACAAAGGCACGACGAACATTTGGGATCTGAAGCAGGTCCGCGGCGGGCTGGTGGATCTGGAATTTATCGCGCAGTACCTGCAACTGATGAGCGCCGCTGAGCATCCAGACGTGCTCGATCAGAATACGCTCGGCGCATTGCAGAAATTGGTTGACGCGGGCGTGCTGGAGCGAGGCGTCGGCGCCCAACTCACCGCTGCTGGCCGGCTGTTGCATGATCTGACGCAAATTCTGCGGCTCAGTCTCGATCATGCTTTCGATCCCAAGACCGCCCCGGGCGGCCTCAAGGCGAGGCTTGCGGCGAGCGCCGGGGCTGCCACTATTGATGAGCTCGAAATAACGCTGAAACAAAAGCTTAGCGGTGTTTTCCAGGCTTTTGAACGGCTTATTGGCTAGGCCGGGGGCAGGGGCGACGGAAATTGCCATCGTTAGCGTTTAAGCCAGTAAGGCGATAAGCGCCCTAACGGTTGACACGTCAGCCGCATGGCGAAATTGGACATCAAATGCCGAGAGGCGCGGTGGCAACGATCAGTAGGGAGAGC
This sequence comes from Hyphomicrobium sp., assembly GCA_043740265.1. Taxonomy (GTDB): domain Bacteria; phylum Pseudomonadota; class Alphaproteobacteria; order Rhizobiales; family Hyphomicrobiaceae; genus Hyphomicrobium_B. Next base: position 15,030 of record JAYUCQ010000541.1, on the reverse strand, counting down.
GCCCATAACCGGGCGGCGCCGGTCGAAGCGGCGGGGGGCGACGAGACCAATTTGGTCGTGCGCTCCGGCGGCGGAGACGTGTCCGCGTTCCGTATCTTGACTGAACGTCATCTGGCGTCAGTCACGGGTATTGCGCGGCGCATGTTGCGCGATGATGCCGAGGCTGAGGACGTGGCACAGGAAGCTTTTCTCCGGCTGTGGCGGGCCGGTACGACGCTTGAAATCGGCGCTGCCGGCGTCAAGCCGTGGCTGCGGCGCGTGGTCTCGAATTTATGTATTGACCGGATGCGCGGCCGCAAGCGGTTAACCGTTGTCGAGGAGTTGCCTGAGCAGGTGGAAGCACCGCGCCAGGTAGCGGCACTGGAAGCGCAGGATATGCAGCGCCGTGTCGATCAGGCGTTGAAGAAATTACCCGAACGGCAACGCCTGGCTCTGACGTTGTTTCACTATGAAGGCCTGAGCCAAGTCGAAGTTGGTGCTGAGATGGGCATTTCAGATGAAGCTGTTGAATCGCTTTTGGGCCGTGCGCGCAGACAAGTGAAAGCTGATTTGCAGGCCGAGTGGAAGGCCATGCTGGTCAAAAATGAAACTGAGGTTTTCGGAGCCTTCGAGTGATGGATGAGACCGTGGAAAACAAATTGATGCTCGATGCGCTGGATCATGCGCTTGAGATCTATGGCGGCGACGCGGCGCGCTGGCCTGAAGGCACGCGCTTGCGGTTGCAGCCGTTTTTGGCAGTCAATAGTGAGGCGCAGAACCGGATGGCGGCGGCACGCGCCCTGGATCTCGTTTTAGGTTTTGCGCCACGGCTTAGTGATGCGCAGAATGCGGCGCTTGCCGGACGCATTGTCGCCAAGGCGGCGCGGCAGCCACGGGTTGTGACAGGCGTGGCAAAGCCGCAGCCAGCACCTTCGTGGTATAGAGGGTTGACGTCTCAAGGGTTTGCCGGCGCAGCGCTTGCGGCGTCACTGGTTCTTGGAATTTATGCTGGGCAGTCGGCGGACTTAGGATCCTGGACCGAGGCGACGTCTGCAATTGGCCAGCAAATGGCGCAGAGCGATGAAGCCGATACGCTTTTAGATGAGGACCTACTATGACGAACGATACTGGTGGCATACAGGGCAGCGCTCCTGTTGGCCGTGCGCGCTGGTTGCGTATGGGTATCATTGCATCGCTGGCGCTGAACCTGCTGTTTGCTGGCGGGTTAGCGGCGGCTGCGTGGCATCATCGTCATCGCGGTCCCGGTGGCGATGACATCGGGCTGATGGGATTTACCCGCGAGCTGCCAGCTGAGCGTCAGAAAATGGTGCGCGATGACATAGCGGCGGCGCGGCTAACCATCCGGCCGTTGCGCAAGGCTGCGCGCGAAGCGTGGAACGAATCCAACGCACTTTTAACGGCTGAGCCCTTCGACAAGGATAAGTACAAGGCGTCGATGGACAAGCTGACGGATGCCGAGGGCCGTTTCAAAGCGGCTATCGCAACGGCGTTGGCGGATACGGCTGCCAAACTCACTCCGGAAGAACGTAGCCGCCTGCAAGGTTGGCGGGAAAAACGCCGGCCGCACATGTTTGGTCATCGCGGCAACCGCGAAGGACGCGATGACGATGGCAAGGCGCCAGGTGGGAATGGCACTGGCGGCAAAGACTAGTCATTCTCAGGCCGTCCAGCTGAAAAAATCGTTCTGGGCGACGCGATGAAAGCGGACGGCAACGTGCCGGCCATCGCCGTGCAAGTCTGGGCCTGTTTGATGCGTCTCGAGGTCTTCGATAATTTGCGCCGATGACAATTGGCTGAGTGTCCGGGCGAGCAACATAGAGAAGCTGTCATTAGCACCGCTGCCGTTTTTCAGGCTGCCGGAGACGCCGATAAGAATTTCGATCTGGCCGTTGTCCTGACGCGACGCCAGCGAAAGGCTGCAACCGTCGTTGGCGCGCTGCGTGGCGTCGGCGATGAGATTGATGAGAAGCTGGCGTACGGCCTGCGCGTCGGCGAGAATTTCGGCATCCCTATCAACGGTGCAGCTGGCGGTGATGCCGCGGCTGGCAAGGGCTGGAGCGTGAAAGGCTATGGCGTCTTCTGCGGCCGAGGCAGCGTGCGTGACGCTTGAGCGATGCTGATGCTCGGTTGCGGTCAAGAGCGTCGTGATGGCAAGGGCATCTTCGGCGGATTTTAGAAGGCTCATGCCGCTGGCGTGGATATCGCGGGCATAAGCGGCATAGCAGCTGGAGCCCAACGGCCCGAAAACCTCGTTCGACATCATTTCCGAGAAGCCGATTATGGCATTAAGGGGAGTGCGCAACTCGTGGCTCATATGCGCCGTCAATCGGGCAAAGGCGGCGCGGTCACAGGCTGAATGGGTTTGTCTCGGCACAAGGAGTTCTTGCAAGCAAGCTGAAGATGCGGCGCGCGGCATCGTTAGCGGAATGATTGCAGGCGCGGCGATAGCGCGGGCCGTACTGGCGGTTGACGTTGGCAGACTTCCCGCAAGATATACGAGGGCAGCACCTGCCAGAAACAGGATCGCCGACAGGGTCACGGGTTCGACGTGCTGGGCGGCCGCTCCTGTCAGCGTCAGCAACACCGCACACGCAACAGAGACGCCGCGTGTAGCGTCGCCACGGCCAAGCATGGCGATGGTGCGGTGAAGAGCGTTCTGGCTGTAGACTGCCACCGCCGCTCCGGCAACAGTTCCCCGATGAGGGGCGGACCATGTCCACGCCATCTTGAGCCCTTCCCAAATTGTGCCGATTGCGCCCCCGCGCGCGAAGCTAGAACGCAGCTCCGTAGTCCGATGAGAATCAGACTCGCTGATTTGCGACTCACCTGTCGAGGGAGATTAAATGGTGGCCAAAAAGAATTTGGTTGAATTGAGGCATTTGAGCAAAAGTTAATGCGGTCAGGCCGTTACTCTTCCAGCATGCGGGTCACGATCTCGCGGATATCGCGCGAGATATCGGCTGTTTCCGCGACTTTGGCGAGGGCGGCGGCGGCGAGCATCCGGCGGTTGGGTTCAAGTCCGCGATAGCTGCGAAACGCACTCAGAAGCCGCGACGCGATTTGCGGGTTGAGGCGATCGACCTGCAGGACTTTTTCGGTCAGGAAGGCGTAACCGGCACCGTCGGGACGATTGAACTGCACGGCGTTCGAGAGTGCAAATGAGCCGATGAGAGCGCGGACTTTATTGGGTGTCGAGAGCTTGAACAGGGGATGCAAGGTCAGAGCCTTCACCGTCTCGAGCGTAGACGGCAGCGGCGATAGCGCCTGGACTGCAAACCACATGTCGATGACGAGGTGGTCGTCTTTCCAGCGCTGATAGAAGGTCGCCAGCGCCTGATCGCGGGCAGGAATATCGAGACCCGCGAGAAGTGCAAGTGCGTGGGCGCTGTCCGTCATGTTGGTCGCGCCGGTAAAGTGACGATCTAAGCGCGTATGATCGGCGGGTGTGCCGCGGCTGGTCAGCAGCGTTAGCGCCGCATTGCGCAAGGCGCGACGGCCGGCACTCGCCGCATCGGGCGCATAGATGCCATTGCTGCTTGCAGTGGCATAAATTTTTTCGAGCAGCATCGATAGCCGGTTGGCAACCCGTCGGCTCATGGCGCGATGTGCCTCGTCGATGGCCGCATGATCGACATTCAAGCCTTTTTCACGCGCAATGTCGGAGACCGTCGGCAGTTTTAGCAGCTCGGCTTTGTAGGCATCATCGATGCCGGGGTTTTCGAGCGCCATTGCGAGCGCTGCAGCGTAACGGTCTGCACCGGCGTCAGTTGTGCCAGGAGCGCTACTGGAGAGCGCGCCAAGGACGGTGCGTGAGGCAAACCGGTTGGCGGCTTTCCAGCGATTAAAGAGATCGCCGTCGTGGCTCATGAGAAAAGCCAGATCGGCGTCGAGTAAATCGATCGTCACGTTGACGGGTGCGGAAAAGCCGCGCAGCAGCGACGGAACGGGCCGGGAACCGACATTCTTGAACTTGAAAGTTTGCGCGGCCGCCGTAACCGCCAGCACACCAGGACGCACCTCCGCGCCGCTTTCCAGCTCGAGCTTAATGTCGTGCCCGTTGCCGCCGATCAGACCGAGGCTGAGCGGAATAAAAAGCGGTTCTTTTTTCGGCTGCGCGTGCGTTGCACGGATGTTCTGGTGGACAACAAGTTCCGCTGTCTTGGTTGCTGGATCATGGCTGAATTCGCAGACCAGTTCCGGCGTTCCAGATTGTGAATACCAGAGCTTGAAGTGGGCCAGGCTTTGGCCGCTGGCGTCTTCGAAGCATTTGAGGAAGTCTTCGATTGTGGCCGCGTCGCCGTCGTGGCGGTCGAAATAGAGATCCATCCCGGCGCGGAATTTCTTAGGCCCCAGGATGGTTTCGATCATGCGCACCAGTTCGGCGCCTTTTTCATAGACCGTCGCCGTATAGAAATTGTTGATCTCGATATAGCTTTCGGGCCGGACAGGATGTGATAGCGGTCCCTGGTCTTCAGGGAACTGCAGGGCTTGCAATTGGCGCACGTCAGAGATGCGCTGCACGGTCCGGCTGCGTTCGTCGCTGGAAAATTCTTGATCGCGATAGACGGTCAAGCCTTCCTTGAGACAGAGCTGGAACCAGTCGCGGCAGGTGATGCGGTTGCCCGTCCAATTGTGGAAATACTCGTGTGCAACAACGCTTTCAATGGCTTCGAAATTGGCGTCCGTGGCGGTGTCTGCTGAGGCGAGGATCAGACGGTCGTTGAATATGTTGAGGCCCTTGTTCTCCATCGCCCCCATATTGAAATCCGAGACGGCGACAATGTTAAAGACGTCGAGATCATATTCGCGGCCAAAGCGCTTTTCGTCCCAACGCATCGATCGCTTGAGCGCGTCCATGGCCCAGTGGGCGCGGCTTTCCTTGCCGTGTTCCACGTAAATGCTGAGATCGACCTTGCGGCCGGTCATGGTCTTGAAGGGCGACGACACGGGCGCGAGATCGCCGCCGACAACCGCGAACAGGTAGCAGGGTTTCGGAAATGGATCGTGCCAGACGGCGTAGTGGCGTTGGCCGTTGGCGAGCGTGCCGCGTTCGACCGGGTTGCCGTTGGCGAGCAAGATGGGTGCTGTTGCCAAATCGGCTTCGAGACGCACGGTATAGACCGACAGCACATCGGGCCGGTCGATAAAGAACGTGATGCGGCGGAAGCCTTGGGCTTCGCATTGTGAGCAGTACACGCCGCGCGACAGATAGAGGCCCTGCAATGCCGTATTGGCCTGCGGGTTGACGACGGTTGTGATGTCGAGCGTGAACGGTGACGGCGGTGGCGCATGAATGGTGAGGCCGGTCTCGTCCAGAACATAGCCGGCGCTGGTGAGTTCGCGGCCGTTAACCGCCAGACTCTCGAGTTCGAGAAATTCGCCGTCAAGTCTGAGTGACCGTGGCGCGTTAGATTTTGGGTTACGGCTGACGCTGGATTTGGCTTTGACGCGCGTGCGCAGTGGATCAAGCGTGATTGAAAGGTCAACCTTGCTGATCAGGTAGGCGGGTGGTTTGTAGTCCGCCAGCAGAACGGGGCGCGGCGCTTCGGGTTTCATTTTCTGGATCTCGGTCGTGTAGATGGTGAATTGTAACCGGTTCTTGACCTGGCCGGTTGATGTGGCCGGTTTTTGGAGAGCGCCGCAGAGTTGCGCAAAAGACTTTGGCGATCAACCGAGCCGGTGGCGAAAGTCCTCATACCCAAACGAACGCAATACGCGGAATTCCCCGTTCTCGCTCAATACCGCCAAGTCCGGCAGCGGTACGCCGTTGAATGTATTATTCTTGACGAAAGAATACTGCATCATGTCGGTAAAGATGACGTGATCTCCGATGTTCAATTTTTTATTGAACGCGTATTCGCCAATGATGTCGCCGGTCATGCAGGTTTTTCCGCCGAGAATATAATCGTGCGGCCCTTTCGCGGGCTTTTCAGAGGTGATGATGTCGGCCCCGATGACATTTGGCGTATAGGGGACTTCGAGAACATCGGGCATATGCGTTGATGCCGAAGCGTCGAGAATGGCGATGGTCTTTTCATTTTTATGAAAACCGATGACGCTGGCGACGAGGTAGCCGGTGTCAACGACCATTCCGGCGCCGGGTTCCAGGATCACCTCGACGCCGAACTCGGCCCGGAAGACTTGGATGGCCTTGATGAGCGCGGCAACGTCGTAGCCGGGTTTATTGATGAAATGACCGCCGCCGAAGTTGACGGCTTTGACTTTGCGAATATACGGCGCGAAATTCTTGGCGACATGCTCGATGAGGCCGACGGAGCCAGTGTGTCTGGCTTCGCACAGCGCATGGGTGTGGAGGATTTCAATCTCGTCCCACGGTGCGGCGTCGAGTGTGCCGGGGGTGGCGCCAAAGCGCGAATAGGGCGCGCACGGGTCATACAAGGGCCCGCCAAGTGTCGCTTGTGAATAGCCGGGATTGATGCGCAAGCCGATTTTTACGCCGCGGTATTTCTTGAGACTTGGCAGGTAGTGACGGATTTGATCGGGTGAATTGAAATAAATGTGCTTGGCGATTTTGGTCAGCCGCTCGACTTCGCCGGGAAAATAGGCCGGGGAGTAGACGTGGACTTCCTTGCCGAATTCCTCGGCGCCTAAGCGGGCTTCGTATTCGCCGCTGGCGGTTGTGCCGTCCAGCGTCTCGCGCATCAGCGGGAAGGCAGCGGGGAGCGCGAAGGCCTTGGTCGCAAGCAGGATCTTGCAGCCCGCTTCCTTTTTGATGCGGGCTGCCGTCGCGAGATTTCGTTTCAACGCCGCTTCGTCGAGGACGTAGACGGGGGTTGAGATGTTGGCGGGCAGGATGGGGGTCATAAGGCGATCGGCTTTCTATCGCAGTTGGATCGCCGCATCGCTCCCTCTCCTCAAGAAGCGTAGCGGAGTGGGGAGAGGGCTGGGGTGAGGGGCGGCCGCTTGCACCGAATGTGAAGCGGCCCCTCACCCTAACCCTCTCCCCGTTAAGTGCAGAAACGGGCAGAGGGAATAGTCTACGTCTTCACTGCGAACAGCTCTTTCTGCTCGCTCATTTTCAAGTCGCGCGTGTGCCAGGGCAGTCCCTGCTTGCCGATCTCGTCCATGAACGGTTTTGACGGCAGCTGCTCGACGTTGAACACGCCGGGCTTTGGGCCCCACGCCCCCTTGAACAGCATCATGGCGCCGACGACGGGCGGCACGCCGGTCGTATAGGAAACGGCCTGCGCCTTGGTTTCCTTATAGCAGTCGGCGTGTTCGCAGACGTTATAGATGATGGTGCGCTTGGGCGTGCGGTTCTTCGTGCCCGTGAAGATGCAGCCGATCGACGTGCGCCCGGTGTAGTTCTTGCCGAGTGATGACGGCGGCGGCAGCAGCTCTTTCAGGAACTCCATCGGAATGACTGGATTGCCCTTGTACATGACAGGGTCGATGCGGGTCATGCCGACGTTCTGGAGCACATCCAGGTGCTTGATGTAGTTGTCCGAGAAGGTCATCCAGAAGCGGATCTGCTTCAGGCCCTTGATGTTCTTGACCAGGCTTTCCTCTTCCTCGTGATAAATGAGGTAGGACTTGCGCGGCCCGACTTCCGGATAGTCGATCATGGTCGCGATCGACAACGCATCGATTTCAATCCACTTGCCGGCCTTCCAGTATTTGCCGCGCTGGGTGACTTCGCGCAGGTTGATTTCCGGATTGAAGTTGGTTGCAAAGGCCTTGCCGTGGCTGCCGTCGTTGCAGTCGACGATGTCGATGGTTTCGATTTCGTCGAACAGGAATTCCTGGGCGTAGGCGCAATAGATGTTGGATTGGCCCGGATCAAAGCCGCAGCCCAAGATGGCCATGATGCCTTTGGCTTTGTACTTTGCGTGATACGGCCATTGCCACTTGTAGGTGAACTTGGCTTTGTCGCGCGGCTCGTAGTTGGCCGTGTCCATGTAATGCACGCCGGTTTCCAGGCAGGCGTCCATGATGGGAAGATCCTGATACGGCAGCGCCATATTGATCAGCAGGTCCGGCTTGACCTTTTTGATCAATTCGACGGTTGCGCCGACATTGTCGGCATCGACCTGCGAAATATCGATCTTGGTTTTGCATTGCTTCCGCACCTTCTCGCAGCTCTCGATGCGGCGCGAGGCGAGATGGATTTTCTTGAAAACGTCGCGGTTCATCGCGCATTTTTGCGCCGTGACAGAGCCAGCGGCTCCGGCCCCGATGATGAGAACGTTATCCAAAATCTGCTCCTCAAGTGTTTGTCCGGCTTGCGCGCCGGGGGCGAGACAGGCGCGCCGACGTGCGCGCGGTCCGGTGCGGGAATAGGGCAGGCCGCAGTTGTTTTCAATGATTTTCGAAACCGCGCGGCACCGGATGGCGGCGTCAGGCCGTCGCGTCCGGCCGGTTGGCGGACGGCCGTCTCATGTGAGCCGGGACATTAGGCTTGCGAGAAAGCTACCGGGGGTTGCGCTGCCGGGCTTGCGGTTTTGGCAACCCGGAGTTCCTTGCTCCATTTCCAGCTGCGGCCGTAGCTGGTGATTGGATGCTCGACGACCTGCGTGAACAGCCAGCCGATGAAGGCGCTGACGGGCAATGCAAAGACTGTGACAGCAAGCTGTAGAGGCGTCGAAATGTCGGGCGCGGCGTTTAGGATCAAGCCGTGCATCAGGCCGAGCACGGTCAGATGCGTCAGGTAGATGCTGTAAGAATTGGTGCCGAAGAAGCAATAGAACGGGTGCTCGAGGCGCTTACCTTCCGGCGATCCGCGGACGACGGCGAGGATGTACATGGCGCAGCCGACGGAGACGATCAAAGGGCTCCAAATGTAGAAGGCGGTCGATGTGTCGCCGCTGATCAAGTTCAAGCCGATAGTCATGACCAGAGCGACGAGCGGCCCGACGCGCAGCGCCTCGTCGAAGCGCGCCCAGTTGATGCCTTCGGTCTTAATCAGGATGCCGGCGATGAGACCGCAGAGCAGCCCGTCGGCGACGCCCGGCAAGAGGCAGAGACCGGCCATATTCGGCAGCAGGCCAAGTCCAAATACGGCAAAGCGGTAGGCAACGGACGCGACAATAGCGCCGCTGAACGCCGGGATCAACAGTCTGCGCGGGACCATGAAGAAAACCGCGGGCGCCAGCAAATAGAAATGCTCTTCAACAGTCAGCGTCCATGTTGGTGACAGCCAGTGGGCGCCGATGGTGTTGGTCGAAACCATGTAAAAGTTCTGGAAGAACGTCAGGTAGGACCAGAGCGGGAAGGCCGCTTCTTTGTCAGCCCAGGGCCGGTCAGCGAAGGCCCCGATGAGCAGAAACACGAGGACGACGCAGAAGAAGTAGACAGGCAAGGTCCGGCAGACGCGGCGCACATAGAACACCAGGACGAAATTGGCGCGATCCATTTTTTCAAGGATCAGGCGGCCGACGAGATAGCCTGAGAGAACGAAGAACATGTCGACGGCGATCCACCCGAAAGACAGGCCCTTAAAACCGTGGGCGACCTCGGCAAAGTAATGCGACAGCACGACCATAATGGTCATCAGTCCGCGCAAACCGTCGAGGGCGACGATACGCGGTTCTGCGGGTGCCTGGGCTTGTGAAGCAGAGCTGCCTTTGGCACGGGCGACGCGCGCGGAAAGGCGCGCCACGACCTGGCGTCCGGCTCCCATCACTCGACCTGCTTCCACAGCGCTTGCTCCGCGATTTTTAACGCCTTCGCAGGCTATCAAAGCGGCGTTAAGGGAGCGTGAGCGCGTAGAGCCGCCCGGTCGCGATTGGGCCGCGGCAAATCCTAATTATTTCTTGACGTCGATCCAGTCGAAGCCGTCGCGGTTGGGCATTTTGACAGCGGCCAGCGTTTTGGCGTTCATTTCGTCCGTTTCGGCGATAACCTTGTTGGCGGCGAGCAGGTAGGCGGTGACGGCGTAGAGCTGATCGGGCGTGAGTGAGCCCGGCGCGTTGGGCGGCATCGAACGGCGGGTGAAGTCAAACAGGGTCGTCGCAAACGGCCAGTAGGGGCCAATGGCTTTGCTTGCGGCGTCTTCGGTCAAATGTCCAGGCTCTGAAACAAGTTCTTCCGCCGTGCCGCCACGCCCCGCCGCGCCGTGGCATGAGGCGCAATGCTTGTCGAAAAGCGGTTTCCCTTCAGCGGCCGTACCTTTACCTTCGGGCAGCCCCCGGCCGTCCGGAAACACAGTCAAGTCCCACTTGGCGATGTCGTCGGCTGTCATCGGCATGCCGAGGTGGGGTGATTTAGTGGCGTCCGCGGTGAGCGCAGGTTGCGACAGTACGCCTAGCGTCAGAGCAGCGAGGAGAGCGGGGGCTTTAAGCGTAAACATGGCTGATGGCCCCGTCTTCGTCGATGCCCCAGGCGACAATGGCGTTGTAGTGGAAGTAGCCGTTGCGGCCGCGCTCTTTGACGAGGACGTCGCGTTCCGGCTGGACGTAACCGGTTTCATCCGTGGCGCGGCTTTTGAGAATTGCAGGTTTACCGTCCCAGGCCCAGGGTGCGCGAAAGCGAGTGAAGCAGCGTGGCAGAACGGGGCCTTGTAACGCCGCTTCCGTCCATGACTTGCCGCCGTCAGCCGAAACTTCAACCTTAGCAATTTTGCCGTGGCCGCTCCAGGCGAGGCCGCGAATTTCATAAACCTCGGGGCCATGCATTTTTTGTCCCGGCGACGGCGATGTAATCAGCGACTTCGCGTCCATCACAAACGTGAACATGCGCGATTTGCCGTTGGGCAGAAGCTCGGTGTATTTCGCTGTTTCGTTGCGCGCCATCACTGGTTCGGCCGTCAGCTGCAGGCGGCGCAGCCATTTGACATGAGTGACGCCTTCGTATCCGGGGATGACAAGGCGCATCGGATAGCCGTTTTCGGGACGGATGCGTTCGCCATTTTGATAGAGCGCGACAATGGCATCTTGCATCAGCCGTTCGAGGGGTAGCGAAACATTCATCACTGCGCCATCGGCACCTTCGGCGATGACCCAGCTGGCTTTTGGATCAACGCCGGCTTGGTCGAACAGCACGTTGAGAGGAACGCCGCTCCATTCGCTGCACGACACGAGACCGTGGAATGAGCCGAGCGGGCGTTGAATTGGTTCCTCGTGCCAGCCGGCGTTGCTGTTGCCGCCGCATTCAATGAACGTCAGATGCGATTGCATCGGATAGCGCAGCAGGTTTTCGACCGAGTACATCAAGGGTTGTTTGACAAGTCCGTGGATGGCGAGGCGATGCTGGGCCGGATCGATTTCCGGAACGCCGTTGTGATGGCGCTCGAAGTGGAGGCCGCTCGGCGTGAGGATGCCTTCGAGATCTTCGAGCGGGGTCCATGAGACGCCGTTGCCTGCGAGATCGCGGTTGCCGCCAATGTTGCGAAGGGTGCGGGCTTCGTATTTGGAAGGTTTGCCGTAGCCAGTGAAAGGCAAACCGGTTTTGTGCATCCACGATGGTGAGGCGAGATCCTCTGGGATTTTCGCGGGGGCTTCGTTGGCGGCGCGAGCCTGGCATGTTGCGGCCGCTGTCGCGAGTACGAGGCCGCTTTTCAGCAGCAGGCGGCGATGCAAAAGTCCACCCCCGGCAGCCGGGTGGAGGTCACCGGGTGTAAGTTTGGACGTCATTGTGTACCCGTCTTCCCCTACAACAACGGCGCGTGAGGCTGAGCCAGACGCGCCGTCGCAAACTTACACAGAACAGACTTACGACTGGCTGGGCGTTGACTGGCCAGCGAATTGGGTTCCATCCGAATCTTCGGCTTTGACCGCCATCGTGTCCGCAGGATTGCCTTCATAGGTAAAGCGGATGCTGGGGTCTTCGCTAAACGAGATGCCGCCTTCAACCGAGAACACCATGTTGCCGCCCGTCCTGACTTCGATCTTGTTGACGTAGCGCGCTGGCGCGTAGAGGCCGGTCAGCTGATCCATCTGCATGCCTGACGCATTGGGATGCTTGATGGCAATCTGCGCCTCTTGAGAAAGTCCGTCGGCGGCTTTGCTGATGGCCGTTTTGATCTGCATCTTGCCTAGGGTCTTGGCGGCTTCTTCGGCGTCCTTGCTAGCCGGTGCCGAGCAACCGCCCGATGCTTTCACGAAGCGCGAGATCATATAGAGCTTGCCGTCCGAAGTTTCGGCGATGGCGCGGACGTCGGAATACTGATCCATACGGATGCGGGTCGACAGCACGCGGTCACCCTTGCCTGCCGCTGGGCCGTAAGTGAAGGCACCGACGACGGGTGACGGGTTCTTGTCCACGACAAGTGTCAGCTTGGTGACTTTGGCGGCAAAGCTCGCCGGCATTTTGACCGCGAGTGGAACGACGGCTGCGTCTTCGGCGCGGACCGGCGCGTCGAGTGTCAGCATGCCGGTGCCGTCAAGAATTTCGCGCGACTGGAAGACGTCCTTTTGCAGCCCTTTCCAGATGTCGCTGTCGTCAGCGAAAGCCGGAGCAGCGATTGCAAGTCCGGCGGCAAAAGCGATGCTGGTGATCAACGAGCGGGATGGGTACTTTGACGTTGAGGCGTTCATCGTGGTCCTCGTCATGTTGAGGGCGGAAGCTACAAATTGACCGTTCAGTCAGGTGCTCGTCCCAGGCGATAATGCATCTAACATAACGCATTCGCCACGGCGATCGATGGTGTTACGCCGGACATGAAAAAGATAATTTTAACGGGCTGGCGAAGCTTCCGGCCACAAGATTGAAAATTCTTCATTTAAAATCATTGTGTTATGCCGTATGCGCCGGTCCGGCCTCGGGCGCGGCAGTGGCCCTTGGTTCAGCAATTGCGGGCGGGGTTTCGACCGGCAGACCTAGATATTGCCCAAGCCGGATGAGGGTTTCGGGCAGGATCCCAAGGTTCAACAGCGTCGCCGTGGTCAGACCTCCGAGCACAGCGATGGCCATTGGAGCTTCGATTTCGTGTCCGGGGCGGCCAAGGCCGAGCGCCAGCGGCACCAGTCCGAGGGCGGCCATCAACGCGGTGAGGAACACAGGCACCAGACGTTCGCTGGCGGCTTCACGCACCGTCGCAGCAGTCCACGGCTTGCCCTCGGCATCGACGAGATGTTCGACATGAGCCAGCATCATTACCGAATTGCGCGCGCCGATGCCAAAGACGGTGACCAAGCCGACAAGGCTGCCAAGCGTCAGTCCCGTGCCGCTCAAGATGATCGCAACGATACTGCCGATCAGGCAGAACGGGACGTTGATGAGAACCAGCGCGGCGAGTGCGCGGCGGCGGAAGGCCATCGTCAAAGCTGCAACGATGAGGGCCACGCTGAGGCCGGTCAACGTCGCGATGCGGATTTGGCCGGCGCGTTCGGCTTCGGCTTGCCCCGCAAAAGAAACATAGACGTCGTTGGGAAGCGCGAGCTTGGCAACCCGGCTGCGCGCTTCGGCAACAATATCGCGCAGCGAATGCTCTTTTTCGCCGTTGAAGGTTACACCGACGCGGCGCTGGGCGCCTTCGTGTTGAATGTTGGAGCGGCCCTCACTGATGCGGATGCTGGCAACGTTCGTCAGAGGCACGCGGGTCTTGGCGTTGCCGATCATCATCGTGTTTAATTCGTTGAGCCGGTTGCGGTCTCCTGGCGGCAGAATGACGACGACATCGACGGTGCGGGCACCGGCATAGGTCTGACCAACAATCGTACCGGCGAACGCGGTTTGAATAGCATCAAGCGCATCCTGCGGTGTCAGGCCATAAACCGACAGCGACGACGGATCGATGCGCACTGAAACCGTCGGTACAAACGCGGTCTTGGGCATGCGTAAGTCGGTGACGCCTGGGATGGGTGCTACCGTTTTTTGAATGTTGGCTGCGGCCTTCTCGATAGCGGCAAGGTCTGGCCCCAGAACGTTGATGACGACTTGCGCCGTTTCACCGCTTAAGCTCTCGGAAATGCGATCGCCGAGGAATGTTAGCGTTTCACTACGGACTTCCGGAAAATTACGCAGCGTTTCGCGAATGGTGTCTTGCGCCTGTTCTTCGCTTTCGGAATGCACGTCCTTCAGTTCGATGTGGAATTCTGTCCGGTCGGGGCTCCAGGTGTCTTCGCCCGATTCCGCGCGGCCGATTTGATGAGCGACAGTTTCGATAAACGGCAATTTGAGCAGAGCGGCACTGATGCGTTCGCCGACGAGCACAACATCGTCCATCGATGTGCCAGAAGCCGCCATCGAAGTTTGCAATACGAAATGACCCTCGCGGAATTGCGGGATGAGTTCGCTGTGGAGATAGGGAACTGCCGAGGCGGCCGCAATGGCACTGGCGGCGAGTAAGGCCACAGTCAGTCCCCAGCTGCGGCGGACAACATTCAACACCCAGGCCTGCGCGGCTTTCAGTCTGGCGAGCAGTTTAGGTTCTTTGCTTTGGCCGTGCGTCGTCAACAGTAGCGCGCAAAGCGCCGGTGTCACCGTCAGCGCCACGAGCATCGACGCCAGTACGGCGATGATGAACGTCAACGCCATCGGTCCGATGAAACGGCCTTGCACGCCGCCTGCGAACAAAATCGGGAAAAATACGAAGATGACGGCGAGCGTGCCATACAACATGGAACCGCGAATTTCGATGGAGGCATCTTCGACGACTTGGAGATGGCTGGTGCCCGCCCCGCCCTGAACTTGGCGCAAGCGCCGGGTAATGTTCTCGATGTCGATGATCGCGTCATCGACAAGCACGCCAAGCGCTAAGGCAAAACCGCCGAGTGTCATCGTATTCAGCGATTGACCGAATTGCGCCAGCACAACGACGGCCGCGAGCAATGACAGCGGGATGGCGAGAAACGAGATCAGCGCCGCCGTAACGCTGCGCAGAAAAGCGTAAAGCACGAACAAGATCAGCACCGACCCGAGCGTCAAAGCACTGCGCAAATTGCCAAGCGCGCGGACGACAAACGTCGCTGGACGGTGCAGGGCCGGGTAAACCTCGACGCCGCGTTGTTTTAAAGCTGGTGTTAGCTCGTCGAGCGCGGCTTCGACTGCCTCCGTTGCGGCCAGCGTATTGGCGCCGAACTGACCGGAAATGGTGATCAAAACGCCGGGGCGGCCCATGATCGTCGCGTC
>JAYUCQ010000540.1:0-2818 GCA_043740265.1 Hyphomicrobium sp. | reverse complement strand
TGTATTGGATCGAGCCGCAGCATCGCGGTGTGCTGCCGCTCGACAAAGCGCATTTTTCCAAGCGTCTACTGCGCACGGTCCGCACGACTCCACTGATTGTTAAAATCGATAGCGACTACGACGCAGTCATCGACGGTTGCTCGGCGCCGCGTCCTGGCCGCACATCGACGTGGATCAACAAGCGGATCCGCAATCTCTATCGCGAACTGTTTCAGCGCGGTTCGTGTCACACCGTTGAAGTCTGGAACGGAGACCGGCTTGTTGGCGGCCTTTATGGCGTCGCGCTCAAGGGCGCTTTTTTCGGCGAAAGCATGTTTTCTTTCGAACGCGACGCATCCAAAATTGCGCTTGTGCACCTGGTGGCCCGCCTCGTCAGTGGCGGCTTCTTGCTTCTGGACACGCAATTCACGACCGACCACCTGCGCCAATTCGGAACGGTCGAGTTGGAGCGCGACGTGTTTCAAACAGAACTCGACAAGGCGTTAGGTGTCGAGGGACGCTTTGGCGCGCTGCCAGCCGACGTCTCAGGCGAGCAGGTTGCAGCGCTATTTGCGGACGGTGGCACACCCAAAAGCTAGAGCATGCGCTTGCTGTTTTGCGGTTCAGTCTACCCGCCAATGACGCGGCGTCGCGAGAGATAGTGCATGCGGGACGCGCCCGAGGTAGCGCTTTTTGGGACACGCCACCGCGGGTTTTCTCGAAGACTATTGAAATCGCTTCAAAATTCTGAGCTCCCATCCCGGCAACCCGAGCAAACACTCCTTGATGAGATGATCCGCCGGGACTACGATTTCTCTGTTTGGTTCTGTGAGTTTTGCGTGGGGCGTCATCATGAAAAAAGTTCAATTTGCGATCGCTGCTGCAGTCGTTGGTGTCTTGGCGTCCGCATCTGGGGCGGAAGCTGTTTGCAGTAAAAAGTACTTTACCGGCAAAGACAGCGATCCCATCTGGTGGCAAGGCCGCGACAACGCCCGCATCAATTGGTCCGACAAAGTGGCGGCCGTAAAAGGTTCCCGTTGGGCAAAATGGTCAAAAGCCCGCCATGCCAACGATACCTGCGATTGGCTGCCGACGCGAGGCGTGAACTATTGCGCCGCGCGGGCGCAACCCTGCAAATGAACTCTGCGATCTAAGTAGCACAACACGCTGATAAATTGCGTGCGGGCTTCATTTGGCCGCGTGATTGAGAAACTGTCTTCGCGCATATTGTCTTGATAATGATGGAACCCGGTATCACCTCTAGCGTTGCTACCTGCAATAGACCGGCATCGTCAGTCATTACTGACATGATAGGGCCGGACATCATTCGGAGTCAGCTATGCGCAAGATTGTTACCCTATTCGCGGCGACACTGTTCGCTGCGACGGCGATGTTGGCCAGCCCCAATCAGGCCGAAGCCCGTCGCTACCATCGCGGCCACGGTGGCGGGGGCGCTATTGCGGCCCTTGTGATCGGCGGCATTGCTATCGCAGCACTTAGTCACCGTCGCCACCACCGTTACTATGACAGCTACTACGACAACGACTATGGTTATGACTACGCGCCGCGCCGCCGCTATTACTCGTCCTATTCCTACCCGAGCTATGGCTACGGCGGAAATGGCGGCTACCGCCGGCATCACAGCAACATCGGTTCAGCCCTTGGCTTCCATTCTAACGGATTTGGTCATCACCGCCGCCACTGGTAAATCAAAGATCCCGGTTTGAAATTAGCGCGATGCTGCTTCAAAAGCCGCGTCGCGTTTCTCATTCCCACTCAATTGTACCGGGCGGTTTCGACGTCACGTCATAGACGACACGATTGATGCCGCGGACTTCATTGATGATGCGGGTGGCGGCGCGGGCGAGGAAGGCCATGTCGAAGGCGTAGAAGTCCGCGGTCATGCCATCCACCGATGTGACCGCACGCAACGCAAGAACGCTGTCATAGGTTCGCCCATCCCCCATGACTCCGACCGTTCGCACAGGAAGCAGCACTGCGAAGGCTTGCCAGATTGCGTCATACAATCCGGCTTTGCGAATCTCATCGAGATAGATGGTATCGGCCTGACGCAGGATATCGAGTTTCTCGACTGTGACCTCGCCAGGGATACGTATTGCAAGGCCGGGACCCGGGAACGGGTGGCGGCCGACAAACACTTCGGGCAAGCCAAGTTCGCGGCCAAGCGCCCTGACCTCGTCT
Organism: Hyphomicrobium sp.; assembly: GCA_043740265.1. Taxonomy (GTDB): domain Bacteria; phylum Pseudomonadota; class Alphaproteobacteria; order Rhizobiales; family Hyphomicrobiaceae; genus Hyphomicrobium_B. Next base: position 637 of record JAYUCQ010000540.1, on the reverse strand, counting down.
TTAAACAACTCGCGCAACGGCTCGACGAGCTTCATATTCATGCGCTCAGGCAACCCGCCGACGTTGTGATGTGATTTGATCGTCACCGACGGCCCGCCGGTAAACGATACGCTCTCGATGACGTCGGGATAGAGGGTGCCTTGGGCCAGAAATTCCGCGCCGCCGATCTTGCTGGCTTCTGCCTCGAAGACATCAATGAAGTGCTTGCCAATGATCTTGCGCTTGGTTTCTGGATCGGAGACGCCGGCAAGGGCCCCGAGGAATTGCTTTGATGCGTCGACGTGCACGAGTGGAATGTTGTAGTGATCGCGAAAAAGGCCAACGACCTGTTCGGCTTCGGCGTGGCGCATCAATCCGTGATCGACAAAGACGCAGGTCAGCTGATCGCCAATCGCTTCGTGAATGAGCACAGCGGCAACTGCGCTATCGACGCCGCCCGACAATCCGCAGATGACGCGGCCGTTGCCGACTTGGGCGCGGATTTTTGTGATCATTTCGCGGCGATAGGCGGCCATCGTCCAATCGGATTTGAGGCCTGCAATTTTATGCACAAAGTTCGAAATGAGCTTGGCACCGTCTGGCGTGTGAACGACTTCAGGATGGAACATCGTCGTATAGATGCGCCGCGCCTCATCAG
>JAYUCQ010000539.1:0-6884 GCA_043740265.1 Hyphomicrobium sp. | reverse complement strand
GGGAATTCCGTTTCGGAAAAGCCGGTTGAGGAGTAGTGCACGCGGGTTGGATACGTCATCCAATAGGCTTGCGGCGCGAACATGCCGACCTTGTTGGCAACGCGGCGCATCAAGGTTTCCGATGGAAACTCCGGGTCGTTTTGGATTTTTAAAACCGGCCATGTCGAAATGCCAACCCCGTCGCGGCCGAATTGACCGGCCAAGCCATCGACGAAACGCTCGAAATCATCGACGCGCCATTTCGATTTGGTACCGCCCAGCAGCCGGCCGGGTTCGATATCAGCGACGAACGCGGTCAGACCATGCACGCGCGACTGTTCCAAGGCGGTCGCGAGTTCTCCGCGCCAGTCACGGCCGTGACAATAACCCCAGCCAGCGGCGGAAATATTGGCGGCGCGCAAAGCCTCGATGAGGTCGTTTGTCGGCCCAAAGTCCATCTTACCTTCAAGACCAAAAAGGCGGACCCAAACATGAGAGAGACCGATATCTTTCGCGGCGCGCACAAAGCCGTCGGGCCGGAGCGCGCTGGTGCTGGCCGCCAAGGTGTCCGATGCAGTCCCACGAAGAAATCGGCGCAGCACGGCAAACCTGCCGCTTGAGGCTGCCGCAGCAACGTGTGGATAATTCTGGTAGTAGCGCATCGTATCAGTTGGAAGATAGCAGAATAGTCCAGGCCCCTTGAAGGCGGGATGCAGGGTCATGGCGCAATCTCCTTAATGGGCATCTGGATGTGATCTGCACGCGGCGGCGCAGAACGGCGCTCAGCTCACCGCCGTCGCCGTGTCCTTCAACTTTTGCCGGTATCCATTCATGAACACCGACATTGCGGCACCAGGATCGTTCTTCCGCCCATCAGGCGTTGCCACTTCGTCGTGACCGTAAATATTCTCAAGTTTGAAAATGTCGGGTTTGGTCTTGTGCATCCATAAAATGAGATTGGTCAGAGCGGTTTCCTGCGCGGCGGTGAAGCGCACATAGTATCCGGCCTTTCGAACATTTTCGATTTCGTCGCTGTAGTGAACTTCGGCTTCCGTAAATTTCTCGTCCCAATCTTCCGGCTCATAGAAGTTGCCGGATTTGTGCACGATGCCAGCGGCGCATACTTCGATGCCGACAAGCTTGCGCGCAAGGCTGGTTCCAAGACCTAGTGCGGACGTCGGACCGCAGTGGCTGCCCCAGCGATCGAGCAGGAACGACTGATAGACCGTTCCAGTGCTGGAAATACAAAAGTAGGCATAGTTATGAGTAATGCCGTCGGGAATGGTGTTCTCGGCGTCGATGTCACCCTTCTTCGAGCGGCCGTCGGTGGAATGAACGACGGCACCCATTGGAAAGCGGTGCTCGTAGTTGCCCTGTGTTGGCATGTGAAAGGTTCTGCGAGCAGGCGGGTACCATAGCCCTTGCTCGCTCGCCGGGTCGCCCAAAAATGATCTCGACGCGCGGCGGAACCAAGAAGTGGAAATGCGGGAATCGAATATGGGAGGAAATAACGGATCGTCGTCGAAGTCGTCGTCATGCATGTTGGCTGCTATTGTTGTAAAATTCTTTGCCTTCTGAAGTTGTGCCATGGCCAGCCTCCGCCAATTGGATCTCAAACCAAAGGGTTTCCAGATCGGCAGACAATCGAGCATTCAACCTGAAGCTGGCGCGCTGCATGAGGATGTATCGACGAACTAATTGAAAAAAACGGAAACTATTTGACGCGCGAGTTCAGGTCAAAATCTCATCTGCCTTACAGAATATCTGTAGCACAAAAACGCATTTGCTGAAATCCGAATTTGCTCGTGGCTCGCACCAAGTCTATGCGATGGGCCGCGAGCACGCGAGGCTGCATGCTAACATTGAACGTTGTTTTTTAGCTTACCAGCGCATCACAACCGCGCCGCCGGTGAGGCCTGCGCCGGCGGCGGTCATCAAGATAACGTCGCCGCGCTTGATGAGGTTTTGCTCGGCCGCCATCGACAGCGTGAACGGAATAGCCGCCGCCGAGCTGTTGCCAAACTCGGCAATCGTCGAGCGCATCTTCTCTTTGGGAATTTTCAAGTGGTCGGCGACCGCGTTCATCATGCGGGCGTTGGCTTGATGCGGAATGAAATGCGTCACGTCACTGATCGTCAGGCCCGCGCGCTGAAGTGCCCGTTCAGCTGCGGTGGCCATCATGCCAACAGCCTTGGCAAAGACGGCTTGGCCGTTGCTGATGATCATCAACGTTTCTTCGACCCCGCTGAGGCTGGCGAACGGTTTGCGGCTGCCGCCTCCGGGTATCTTGATCATGTCATAAGCGCTGCCGTCGGTTGTGAGATGCGCTCCAAGAAGTCCGCACTCCGCGCGCGATGACGGCGCGAGTAACACAGCGCCCGCGGCATCAGCGAACAGAATGCTGGTGTTGCGATCGGCTTCGTTGATCCGCCGCGACAATATGTTGGCGGCGATCACGAGGACGGGGGCTTGATGCATCATCGCAAAAGCCGATGCCAGCGTCAGCGCATAGACAAATCCGGCGCACGCGCCTGCCATGTCGATGCCGCCCGCGTTCGTCATGCCGAGCTTGTGAGCGACGAGGGGCGCTGTTGGCGGCAACAGATGATCCGGTGTTGACGTTGCGAGCAGCAGCAGCGCAACATCGCTTTTCTTGATACCAGCATTGGCCTGGGCCATGTCTAGCGCCATGTCTCCGGCCTTGACTGCTATGTCAGATAGCGCTTGATCCGGCGCGGCATAGCGGCGAGTCTGAATACCAGTGCGTTTGACGATCCAGCCTTCGGTTAGTCCTAACCGCGTCTCGATTTCGGCGCTGGTCACGCGGTGCTCTGGCGCATAGTGGCCAAGGCCAAGGATTTCGACGTTCGCGGTCATGCCGTTACCTCGTCCACGGCAGTTGAGATGACGGCGTAGACTTTCGCTAAATCATCCGCCGTTGCGCAGTACGGCGGCATAACGTACAGCGTCGATCCAAGCGGACGCAGAAGCACATCGCGCTTTAGGCAAGCGGTGCGCAGCGGCAGGGTAACATTGGCGAGATAACCGCCGTTTGCGCCTGCCAGATCGAACGCTGCGATTGTCCCAAGCTGGCGGACGTTGGTGAAGCGGGCATCGGTTGCAAAGTTTTCCAGGGCCGCGCCTTGGTGCTTCGAAAGTTCCTCGATGCGTTGCCTCACCGGTTCTGAATTCCAGATTTCCAGATTTGCCGCCGCTGCGGCGCAGGCGATTGGGTTTGCCGTATAAGAACTCGAATGAAAAAACATGCGCGCCCGGTCGGTTGACACATGCGCGTTAAAAATATCCGCCCTGCACAACGTCGCCGCAAGTGGCAGCGATCCGCCGGTCAGTCCCTTTGCGAGGCAGAGAATATCCGGCGCGATTGCTGCCTGTTCGCAAGCGAACATCGTACCCGTGCGGCCAAAGCCGGTCATGACTTCGTCGGCGATAAAGAGCACGCTGTAGTGCGCACAGATGCTGTGCATGTTGGCGAGTGTTTCGGCGCTGTAGATCATCATGCCGCCAGCCCCGAGGATCAACGGTTCGCAGATGAAGGCCGCGACACCACCTGCGCGGCAAGCGACTTCCAAAGCGTCGAGTGTGGCTTGCTCTCGGCCCTTGGCCGGAAATGGTATGCGACCGACATCGAACAACAGCGGCTCGTAGGCTGCATTGAAGACGCCGCGCGCGCCAGCCGACATCGTGCCGATAGTGTCGCCGTGATAGGCGTGTTCAAGGGCAAGAATCCGGTGGCGGGCTTCGCCGCGATTGCGCCAATACCCAAGCGCCATTTTCAGTGCAACTTCGACAGAGGTAGAGCCGCTGTCGGAATAGAAAACGTGGGCGAGTCCGTCCGGCGCGACTTGAACAAGTTCGCGCGCAACGGTTTCGGCGGGCTCGTGCGTAAAGCCGGCGAAAATCACCTGATCAAGTTTCGCGGCTTGGGTTTCAATCGCAGAAACGATTTTCGGGTGGCCATGGCCGTGCGTGATCACCCACCACGACGAGATGGCGTCGAAGATGGATTGCCCGTCAGCTGTTTTCAGCCAAACGCCTCTAGCGCTCGCTATCGTTACCATCTCGGCCTCTAGGCCGTGCTGGGTGAACGGATGCCAAATGGGGGATGGTGCGCCAACACTCATGGCCCGGAGCCTCCAAGGCCGAGAATATCCGCGACATTGAATGAGGCAGAAAAGGCTTCGGCCAATGTTGCGGGGGTGAGCGGTTCAAGGTGCGGCAAGTGGCCGAGATATTTGACACCGCCGATCTCGCAAATCGTGCGCTGGCTATCGGCATTTTCAACGCCGATAAAGGCGATGCCGAGAATGGGAATAGCGCGTTTCTTCAACGCCTCGATGGACAGAAGCGAATGGTTGATTGTGCCGAGCCGGGTAGACGCGCACAAGATCACCGGTAATTTCCAGCGGGCGAGGAGATCAATTTGCAGCAGTTGCCGGGTGAGCGGCACGGCAAGACCACCGGCTGGCTCGATGACGAGCGGCCGCGCTGTGACTGGCGGCGTCAGTCGCGTGGCATCAATCACAACCGCGTCGCGTTCAGCGGCGACGTGCGGCGACGCTGGTGTTTTAAGCCGGTAGGCTTCCGGCAGGATGCGGTCATCGCCGAGGCTGCTTAAGCGCCGCACCACATCGCTGTCGGTCTCGCCGTTAAGTCCGGCTTGGATCGGCTTCCAGTAGCAGCCGTCAAGCGCGCGGGTTAAGGCCGCTGCAAAAACGGTTTTGCCAACGTCGGTGTCCGTTCCCGCAACGACGATTTTGATACTCATGCCGCAAGCCCAGCTTCGGCATCTGCGATGCCGGAAATGAGCGTCGCGAGATCGGCCTCACTGGTGTTGAGCGTCAGTGTCAAGCGCAAGCGCGCGGTGCCTTCGGGAACCGTCGGCGGACGGATGGCGCGAATATCAAAGCCGCGCGCCTTCATAGCATCAGCCAACGCAACGGCACGCGAATCTGAGCCAACGATGATGGGCTGTATGTGCGAGCCTGATTGCGTGTGCTGCGTTTTTGCGGCGAGTTCACGCCCCGCAAACGCAATGCGTTGATGCAATTGCGTCCGGCGCCCAGGCTCGCGTTGCACGATCTCAAGTGCGGCGCGAACAGTAGCAGCGACGAGTGGTGACGGTGCGGTGGCGTAAATGAAGGCGCGGGCCCGGTTGACGAGAAAATCACGCGTGGTGCGGGTGCTGAGCACCAGCGCGCCCATAACGCCCAAGGCCTTGCCGCAGGTATGCAGCGATACAACGTTGCTGCGGCCCTCGAGGTGAGCCCCAAGGCCGCGCCCATCCGGCCCGAGCACGCCGGTGGCGTGGGCTTCGTCGATGACAAGAACACCATCGTGCGCATCTGCAATCTCAATCAGATCGTCGAGCGGTGCCCGGTCGCCGTCCATGCTGTAGAGGCTTTCAACTGCAATCCACGGTTGGCCCGTGCCGCCGGCATTGCGCCAGGCCTTAATCGCGTCTTCGAAAGACTGCGGATCGTTGTGACGCGCAGCAGCGCTTTCAGCTTTTGAGAGCCGCATACCGTCGTGCGCGCTGGCGTGGATCAGCTCGTCATAGACGATGACATCGCCGCGCGGGGGCAGCGTTGAAAAAATCGCCGTATTGGCTGCAAACCCGCCGCCGAAAAACAAGGCCGTCTCGGCGCGAAAAAATTTAGCGGCTTCGGCTTCGAGGGCTTCGTGTTCTGGATGATTGCCGCGCAGCAGACGTGACCCGCCCGAGCCCACTGGCACACCGCGCGCCACGGCTGCAGTCACAGCATCCCGCAAGGCATCCGACTGCGCCAAGCCCAAATAATCATTTGACGCGAAATCAAAGCCGCGCCGCGGTTCGAGCGATCTGAGACGCCCGCGTTTCAAAAGCGCGTCAAGCGCTCGCTCATGAGTGCCGGGCATCCTGACGTCCCGCGGCGGTTGCGGGCTCACGCTCACATGATTGGGGGGCTTCCAGTTCAAGCGGCTTCAAACCAAGCTTTGCAAATAGGCGGCTGTCGCTGTCCTCGCCAGGATTTTCAGCGGTTAGCAGCGTATCGCCGACGAAGATGGAATTGGCGCCGGCGAAGAAGCACAGGGCCTGCGTTTCGTCGCTCATCTCCGTGCGGCCAGCAGACAAACGCACGAACGACTTCGGCATCATGATGCGGGCTACCGCGATGGTGCGCACGAAATCGATGGCGTCGATCTTTTCGGCGTTCTCCAGCGGCGTTCCCGCAATGGCGATGAGCATGTTGATCGGCACGCTTTCGGGGTGCTCATCGAGATTGGCCAGCGTCGCGAGCATATCGACGCGATCCTGCGGGCCCTCACCCATGCCAACGATGCCGCCGGAGCAGACCTTCATGCCAGACTCACGCACGCGCGCCAGCGTATCCAGGCGGTCGGCGTAGGTGCGTGTGGTGATGACCTTTGAATAGTAGGCCTCTGACGTATCGACGTTGTGGTTATAGTAATCGAGACCGGCACCGCGCAGCCGCAGGATATCGTCATCCGACAGCATTCCGAGCGTCATGCACGTTTCCATGCCGAGGTTCTTCACGCCTTCGACCATAGCGACAACGGCGTCCATATCGCGCGCTTTGGGACTGCGCCAGGCGGCACCCATGCAATAGCGTGTCGCGCCCGCTGCCTTGGCCTTCTTGGCTTCTTCGATGACGCGCTGGACTTCCATGAGCTTGGACGCTTTGAGACCAGACTCGTGATGCGCGGATTGGCTGCAATAGCCGCAATCTTCGGCGCAGCCGCCGGTTTTGATGGAAAGCAGGCGGCTCATCTGGACGGCGTTGGCATCGAAGTTGGCACGATGCACCGTTTGGGCGCGGAACAAGAGATCCATGAACGGCAAATCGTAGAGCGCCAGCGCCTCTTTGCGCGTCCAGTCGTGGCGG
>JAYUCQ010000538.1:0-2822 GCA_043740265.1 Hyphomicrobium sp. | reverse complement strand
CTTTGACACTCGTCAATTTGCCGTCGAAGTTGATTTTCTCACCCTGCCACGTCAAATCGCCATTGGCAGTGACGGGGCTGAGCAGAGATTGCAGCGAGAGGTTGACGTTGACGGCTTTGACTTCTTGAGTTTTGCCGAAGCGTTCGTCGGTAAAACGCAGTGTCCCGTCTTCAATACGGACATCATCGAGCTCAAGTCTATTGATCTGAGACAGCCGCGCCGGCAACGGAACACCGTTGGCTCGCGCGGCAGGACCACCTGTATCCGTTGCATCTGTGGCCACATCAGCAGGAGCTGCAGCTTGGGCGTAGTGGAGCGGCTCAAAGAGTTCGGCAAAGTTCCAATTCTTCTTGCCGGCTTTGTCGATCCGCAGGTCGAATACCGGCTTGCGCACGATCAGGCGCCGTACTTCGATCTCGCGATTGATCAGCGGCATCGTTTTGATGTTGACGTCGAGTTCGGCCATCTGCACGAGCTTGCCCGGCGATCCTGGCGGCCCCGAGAGCGACACGTCTTTCAACGACACGCCCATACCGGGATAAAATGAAAACGCAGCTGGTCCAGAGACGATAAGATCGCGCCCGGTTTTCGCTTTGACCTGCTCAGCGATTGTCCGGCGAATGAGATCACTCGGCGGATTGACGACGAGATAGGCAACGCCGGCACCGGCAACAACGAGGACCAGCAAGGCGAGATACATCAGTCCGCGCAGAAATCCGCCGCCGCCGCGAGGGGGCTGAGGTTGCCGGGGCCGTCCGCCGGGTGGCGGGGGTGGGCCGCGACGTTGCGCCGGGGGTTGCTGCCCGCCACGTTCATTGCTCGGCCGGTAGTTGGCCAAGGGTGGCGGGGGACCTGGTTGTTGCGGTGCCATCGATTGCCTCAAAAAGGGGGAGTGGTGCCGCCAACGCCGGGGGCGACGGGGTACACTGACTGCCGGAACACTATTGCTACGGATTATGTCACTTCAACGCTACGCAGTACCAGCGCGGAAACGCAGGTTTTCCACGTTAGTAATGGATCACAGTTTAGCCCCATCAGTGGCAATCGGTGCCAACGGCCCAGATCAGCGCCAGTGCTCGCCAATCCAGGGTGTTGGACGAACGTGCTTGTAAAGCTTCTTCCAAGCCGCCGTCACGGGCCATTTTCCATCACGGGCGTCGTCTGGATCGGGCTTTCCAGTGAAGGCGACGAGTTTGGTCTCAGACGGAAGCCTAGGCGTCAGGAAAAAGTTGAGCGGCCAGCGCGGTATCAAATTGTGTTTAAAGCTGACCGTCCAAGCGGCTGGCCAAAACACCATGTCGGGGGTCTCACCGGAAATGTATTTTTGTTCGTTGCGGTATTTTGCGAGAAACTTTTCCGGCTCGCGGTTGAAGTCCTCGTAGATGGCGGTCATCTTTCCGGCAGGAAAGCGATACACCGTCGTGTTGCCGATGTTTTGGTTCATCTCCGACCAATTTTCCGCAACCGCGTACCGGCCCGGCTCGAAATCAAAAAAGTCATCGATATTTCCGGTAATGACGACATCGAGATCGAAGAACAGAACGTCGCCGCGCAAATCAGCGAGCGGATATTGCCAGAGCGAGAGCTTGCGCCATCCGGTCCATTGCACGCGGTCTGGGATGTTGGGGAAAGCCGGAAGCGGCGCAATTTCAACAGCCGGATCAATGCCTGCAGGGTCTTCTGTAAAACAAACGAGCCGCGTCGGACGGTTGGTATTGCGGCGGATCATCGACGCCAGATTATTGACGTAGCCGGCACCGTAACGCGTGCCCCATTTGATGCAAATGATTGTCTGTTGCGACATTGGGTTCAGCTTGCCTATCGGGTAATTGCAAAAGTCTTGGTGAGTTCAATCCGGTTTTAAGTCAACCGGCAACTGGCTGTCTTTTATTGCCTCAAACCGGGTTCTTAAATTAGTCGACAGCAATTGGTCATAAACGGCGAGAGTTTCAGTCTGCATGCGCGTTGTGGAAAATTCCGACAAGGCGCGCGCGCGAGCGCGTGTGGTCAATGCCGTCCTTTCCGTTCCCGTCAAGGCGAGGCCGCGCATAATTGCTTCGGCAAGTTCGTCCGCGTCATTTGGTGTGACCACCCATCCCGTCGCCTCGCTGTCTGCACACCGGGGCGCGGCCAATACGGTTTCCGGCAGTGCACCAACGCGCGTGACGATAACGGGACAGCCTGCGGCCTGGGCTTCTGCGGCGACGCGGCCGAAACCTTCTGGCTCGGTCGAAACCATCAGCGCCAAATGCGACGCGGCAAGGCCCGCCGGCATGTCATCGAGATGCCCAGTGAGGCGAACGACGCCTTCAAGTCCGGCGGTATCAATTTGGCTTTCGAGCTGAGCGACGTAACTATCCCGGCCCTGAGAGCCGCCAGCAAGAATGAACACCGTATCTTTCAGCTTGCCTTGCCGTTGCAGCTTATCTGCAGCCGCAATTACGACAGCCTGACCTTTGATCGGCGAAACGCGCGCCGCGTGCAGAATGATCCGCTGCTCCGGTGCAACGCCCCATTTTTCGCGCAGTGCCGCAATGCGTTCGGGCGAAATTTTAGACGCATCGAACCGGTTGCCATCGACACCGCGGTAAATCACGCGGATACGGTCATCGCTGATTTTGTAGCGGCTCTTGATGAGGCCGGCGGTGTAGTGCGAGTTGGCAATTGTGATATCGGAGCGGGCCATCACGCTATTGTAAAGGTTTTTAATTCGCGTCTTTTCACTGTATGCGCCGTGATAGGTGGTCACAAACGGGGTTGAACACCTGCGCGCCGCGATCATCGCGCTCCAGGCCGGAGCCCGGCTGCGGGCGTGGATAAGG
>JAYUCQ010000537.1:0-2829 GCA_043740265.1 Hyphomicrobium sp. | reverse complement strand
GTAATTGCACGTTGCAGCGCCGCCATTGCCAAGCCTCTTTTCATCCGGTCGCTCATGGCCCAGCCGACAATCTTGCGTGAGAACAAGTCAACGACGATCGCTAGATACAGCCAGCCCTCCGCTGTCCACACGTACGAGATATCGACGCCCCATTTTTCATTAGGCGCATCGGTTGCAAAGTTCTGATCGAGAACATTCGGCGCCACAGGCCCACCGTGATCACTATCCGTCGTCTTTTTAAAGCGCGTCTTTTGCCGGGCTTTCATGCCGTTTTCGCTCACCAAGCGAGCCACCCGGTGGCGGCCTATTGCTAAGCCGTTTTCGCGAAGTTCGACAAGCATACGCGGACTGCCGTAGGTTTCGTTCGAGGTTGAGAACTCGGCTCGAATGTGCGCCAGCAGTACCATGTCATCGCGTTGCCGAAGACTAGCATCACGGCTTCTCCAGGCATAAAACCCGCTTTCGCTGACGCCCAAAACCGCGCACGCGGTCGCCACAGGAACATCGGCCTTCTTTGCATCAATCAGCGCGAAGCTCATCGACTTGTCTCACGCTGTCGAAGACGGCTGCGCCTTCGGTGCAAAGAAGGCGGTCGCTTTTTTTAGGAGGTCCCGTTCGGCTCGCAGCAACTCGTTTTCGCGCCGTAGTCGCGCTAGTTCCTTCATCACGTCATCGTGCGGGCCGGCCAGCAGTTCGGCTTCTTCAAGCCGCGATTTCCATTTGCTCAGTGTCGAAAACCCGACGCCCAGGTCGTCGGCGACCTGGCGCACCGTCCGTCCGCCTGTCGCTAGAATTCGCACAGCCTCACGCTTGAAGGCCTCGTCGAATACCGGCTGCTTGCCATTCTTCTTGGTCATGTCGCTCCCCTGATCCGTTCAATCTATCAGAAAAGCCCTCCACTTTTTCCGGGGAAGTCCATGTTAGGGTTTGGCCCCGTCCACTCGTAGAAGTGACTTCGGATTTTTTAACAGGGCGATAAGTGGAGTTTTGAGCTGACCCCGATCTCGTGGACATGCACTTAAGCTAATCGCATCTTCGCCTCGTAGGCAACCGGGCTGATGTAGCCCAATGTCGAATGCCGGCGGCGAGGATTGTAGAGCCGCTCGATATAACGGCATCATTGTCGTCTCCAGCAGTGTAGCGCGATGTGTTGCGAAACGTTGAGATTACTCTGTAGCCGCGTTCGCAGCGGCGATCACCGTCGAAATGAAACCGCGGGCTTTATCCGCATGCGTGAACTCATCCGCAGTCTACGAAAGCGGTCATTCCGGGGCAACGCCGATCGCTCGCCACGCGGCGCTAGCTGGTTGCGGGCGTTTTCGGAGGAGGAACGCAATGAAAAGCATGAGAAGAATATTCCTTATTTTGACCGTATTGTTGCCTGCCACCGTGTTTGTCAGCAGTGCTTCATGGGCGGAAACCAAACTTGAAGCGACGATCTTTTCTTTTGACGGCAAGGACTTTGTTCGAAGCAACACGACCATGATGGACAATGGAAAATCCGTCGCCGGTACAAAACTCGACCACGATAGCGCGGCATACAAGGCCTTGAGCAAAAAACGCTCATACACGGGGCCAGCGAAACTCTTTGGTCGAGACTACGACTCCAACTACGCGCCGCTCGTCAGTGCAGACGTCAAATTGACGGGTGCCCTTTTTGTGGGGTCACCGAAGTAGTTGATGCTGCACGCGCGCCAGTCACGGTGGTAATCCAATCTAAGCGCGGTGATTGCCGAGTGGCGGTTAGCGCAAATGCCGATCCTAGACTTCTCAGCTTTGCCCCGGCGCTCTTCACCCTGCGGCGGGGCTTCTTATTATCTCGATAAAGGGCCAGCCAATGTAGCGAAATTGGCCGATTGTCCCCGTACCCATGCTTTGACGCGATGAACTTAAGGGGAGGCAGCGGTTCTGCGCAAGCTCCAAGGCCACAACTTCTCCTTCGGGTCAAGTGCACCAGTGGCGGTCATGTCTGCGGCACGGACGGTTTGCCACCAGATGCAGACGCTGGCGCCTCACAGCACCTAATTGCGGCCCAATTGCAACAATCGCGCCGAATTCAACTGCATTGATATTCCCAATTGGCGCTATTCCAAATTCAGCAATTGGCAATTCCGGTAAATCCTAATGCGTATTGTATCGCACGTTAATATCCTGCAACCTGGAGATATCCAAATGCTACTCGAAACCCAAATCCCAAACGACGGGCTTTTAAGCCCCGTCGCACCACCGGCTCTCGAACGCTTGATCGGCCGCAAAGAGGTTCTGATCCTGATCGGCATCTCGAACGCCACGCTGTGGCGCTGGATCAAGGCCGGCCGGTTTCCGGCGCCGATGAAGATTGGCAAGAAGAAAGTTGCGTGGCGGTCGTCGGTTCTGGCCACGTGGATTGCACAACGCTCGGCGTGAGCGGACCGTATGTCGCGTGATCGTTTAAGTCCGCTGTTGTGTTTTGAGTTGCCACGCGCCCTCGTCCGGCCAGCCCAGGGCCGGATGCGCGGGTGCCGCCAGGGACGAGCCAGTTTCTCCCAGAATTTCAGCTGCCTTAGGCCCGCGCCGCGCGCGCCAGCACCTTTTTCACGATTTTGTTTGAGAAACTATATTGAAAGGCGCGGCCACGGCCGTGGCTGGCGACGGTGAGTTCCGGCTCCAAGTAACCGGCTTCGGTCAGATACTTAAAGCCGAGGTTGACGGTGCGCGGCATGAACCCGGTCATTTCAGAGACGGAGCCGATGGTGATCGGCTTTGCATCCACCGTTAAATAAAACGCGATGGTCATGTAGGTCAGCGACCGGGCCCGCTGTTCATCGGCGATAGCGTTGCGTTTGGGAT
>JAYUCQ010000536.1:0-2839 GCA_043740265.1 Hyphomicrobium sp. | reverse complement strand
CCGGATCGGCGCGCCACAGATCATCTTCCCAGGTGATCGAATGCTCGAACGCTTCGCTGAGCTTGTCAGGCGCCAGCGGCGGAGCAAACTCCGGTTTTTTATTGAGACCGCCGTCGCCGCTCATATCGAAATAAACTGCCTTCAATCTTCGACGCGCACGAAGTGCCAAACCGTGTTCTTGTAGAGGGTCTTGCTGTCCTCCAACGCTCTGAGATCACACTTGTCTTTGAGATCGGCACCCGACAGCACAACATGTCCCGACCGGTGGGCTTCCGCGAGCATGCTTTTAAAGGCAATTTCGCTTAATTCCCATTCCGGACGCGTGCTCCGAATCGCCTTCCATACCAGAGAGATAAACGCCTTGCGGTTGCCTGGCCAGCCCTCAGAAACGGGCCGTGCCGCCGATACAACAGCGTGAGAAAATTCTGCCATGTCGGGACGCACGGCAACGCGTGGCGGGTTGACCGGTTTAGCAACCAGCGGTCCAGATAGCGGAGACGCGTCGTTGTCGGGCGTCGGCGACTGTCCCGGTGCCCGGCGGTCCGGTGTTTTCGCGACAGGTTCAACGGCCGCTGCCAGCGTCAACCGCCGCAGTAGAGCCAATCTCAGCCCATCGAGCGATTGATCTGGCGCGCCAGAGATTTCCGCCGCCAGCGCCAGCACCAGTTTGCCATCGCTGGCGGCCTCGCGCGGCACTTTGAACAACTGGCCTGCAAGCACGCGTCCGGCCTTGCCTGGCAGGCCTGAACCTTTGCCAAGCCCGGTCTTGATTTTGTTGCCGAAGGCCTTTTCCAGTGCCACCACGGCCAATTCCGAGCGCAGCGTGGTTGGTGATAAAACTTTATCCACCGGCAAGCCGAAGTGCGTCTGCAAGACGAGCGCCGCCAACCCTTCCGGTCGCATCAGCGCCCTCGTAATGCTCGTGGCAACGTGGGGCGAAACGGTTTTCAGCCCGAGCGCCCGGATGACAAGCGTCGTGCGCACGCCGTCCCAGCCGCCATCGGTGATGCGGAACGGCGCGATGTGATCTTCCGCCACCCGATGACCCGCCGCCGTGACCGACAGCCGTCCGCGCTGTTCGTTGATCAACTGCTGCGTGGCGTAGGTGCCGATGGCCAGTTCCGCCGAGCGCCGGAAGACCGTGCCGTTGATTTTTGGCGCCACAAGCACTGCCAGGTCGCGCTGAAGCTCGGCGCGCGTTGCGGGTGCCGCCGCAATCCTGATGAGTACAAGATCATCGACCGAGAAAGCGCCGCCGGCAGTCATCTGCGCCTGTTTACTGGTTGCCGCCGTCATCTGCGCGGTCTCCCGAAGCCCGAATCATTCGCTGCTCGACTGTAGGCAAAGTGCAGACACATCCAAGCGCTGCGGGTCACTTGTCCCGTGTCGCTATTCCCTTCGCCCACGTCAAGTTCAGGGACGTGGGGAGAGGGAGGAGGCGGAGCACAACACTTGCCCCACAACGCCCGCCTTCCGCCGCGCCTCGGCCCAATTGGCGACACCATGTTGCGGCGATACTCAACCCTCGGGGAAAGATTGGGCGGGACATGCCGTTTCGAGGGAATTGCCGATGATCGTTTCGAACTGCTCAGCCGCGCCCCACCGCGCCAACTCCCTCGCCTGCGATTCGCATTTCGTTAGCATTAACGTCCAGTTAACGGATTTGCGGCAATGATGCACGCATCCGCACATCGTGTGCCGGGAGTAGCAAATATGTACCGCGTCGCGCTCACGGCCGGGATTGCAGCCGCGTTAGCCGGTTGCAGCCTTGGCGCCTCTACGATCACGTCTGGTTTCTCAGACGATTCAAAAACCACCGCGTCCATTACCAAGCCAGCCTCCAAAAGCGTTGGCCTCGGTGGCGAACCAGCGCTTGCCCGCTCTGCATCTGCAAAGAGCGGCGTGCAACTCGCCAAGCTCGATGACCGAGCGCCAGACGGCAGCTTCGAGAAAGCCGCTCCTGGCATTCTCGCCGATCGCGATTATTCGCGCACCCAGCTCGACGCCGAAATGGCGCGCGACCTCATTAACGCCTACCGCAAGGAAAAGGGCTTGAAGCCGTTAAAGCTCAATCCTGAACTCACAGCCGCCGCCAAGGCCCATGCCACCGACCTCGCCAAGTGGGATCGCATTTCGCACTACGGCTCTGATGGTTCGAACCCGTGGGACCGCGTCAAGCGCACCGGCTACAAAGCGCGTTTGACGGCTGAAAACGTCGGCACCGGCCAAATAAACTTCAGCGAAGTTATGAAGGGCTGGGAAGCGTCCCCCGGCCACAACAAGAACCTGCTGATGCCCGACGCTGATCACATGGGCGTCGCCCTCGTGCAAGATCCGAAGACAGAGTTCAAAAGCTTCTGGACGCTGGTGATTGGGTCTCCGATGTAATTGCGCACACAACTCGCCGCGGATGCGCTTCCGGCCCGCTGCGCCAGCGCTTGCGCGGCGAGCCGGAAGCGCCAAACAAAAAGAGGCCGGGATCACTCCCGGCCTTTTTGTTTTGGCGTTCGCGAAACACCGTCATCGAGCCAACATGAAGCGCAACCCCGCCCAAACTTCCGCCCTCATGCAACACGTTTGATCGAGATCAATTTTCGCCGCTATATTTCCAGATTGCGAGACTTTGGTCCGATAGACGGGGATGGTTAATGCGCGCTATTTTAGTGCACCAGTCCCGGTATGCCGGCGCACAATAAAATTGAGACGGCGAGCAGCGCGGAAACCGGATCAGATGTGGCCAGACCAATTGCGCATGATCGAATAGTTCAGTGATCAATTGCTCAATCGTCAATTGACCAGCGAAACAAACGGCTGCGAGCCGGCGCTACTAAAAACAGTT
>JAYUCQ010000535.1:0-17355 GCA_043740265.1 Hyphomicrobium sp. | reverse complement strand
TTCAAAGTGCCGCCGGTCTTTGCGGCATTGTACTTGGCGCTGCATTCCTGAGCCGTCAAAGCGAAACTGGGTGCTGCGCCAACGACGGCGAACGCGGCAAGGGCTGCCAATGCAGCAGGCAACGATTTGAAGTACGGTGACATAGGTCGTGTCTCCTTGAACAAGTATCCGGGGCGAGTTGCGCAGTGGCGGCGCAACAGGGACTGACTTGGCGCCAGGCATTAGGGCCTAACTGCGCAGTCATGAGATGGTAAAGCTTGCAATGCTCGCAAGATCAAGTGCACACGCCATAATACAACAACTGTTTTGACGTTTTAAAAAGGTCTTGCCTCACGCCCGCCACATTGGCAACGTCGGGCAGCAACGTGCGGCGCACGCGCACCGCGCCAATAGAGAAATCAAACAACGGTGACCCACAGCGCTTGGCCCGCCGTAGCAGTGCCAAGCAAAAACACGTAAAACTTGGAGGAAATATGCCCATTCGTTGTCTTGGCGCTTTTGCAGCGGTAGCCGTAAACGTTGCCCTCATCCCGTCTGCCTATGCCGGGGAACAAGCTGCCACGGCCGACGCGCCCCCCCCGGCGGCTGCGATTTCGCCGAAGGATGCCGGCGCGCGTTACGGGCAAGCTCTGGGCGCAGTTGAGATATGTTTTGGTTCGAAGGTGACCGACAAAACCAAGAGACTGGAAAATTACTATAGTGGAAGCGACCAGGAGGACTTCAAGGCCCAAGCCGCCAAAATCTATGAAGCCTGGCGCAAAGTCAAAAGCTGCGCTGATCAAGTTGATCCAAACAGGTGTAAGATTATAATGGACAAAAGCTGTCTTGCCGCCGAAGCGGAAATCGGTTCCGGAGGCAACGTGCTGCCGGGGTTAGTCGATTTCGTCAAGCACTGAGACAGCCCGGCCCTCGCGGACAAAAAGCCTAGCGGGCGGCGCGCCTTGATTTGCGCCGTTGCCGGCCCCAGACGTAGGCTTCGACAAGAGACCAAAGACCAACAAGCAGCATTAAAAGCGGAATAGTCACGAGGCCGAACCAGCCCACCGTCAACATTCCGGACAGCACACCGCCGATGTCGGTGCCCATCATCATGCAGGCAGTAGGCCCGCTCTCATTGACTTCGCATCCGAGCACACCAGCGAGCAAAGCCGTCACCAGCAAGCCAAGCAGCGGCAGCAGCGCGATGGCTGCGACAAGTGCCAAGATGCGGCGGCTGACGTGCATGACATAAACCCCTTCGCGATCGGTTTAGCCGAAAATGGCAGTGCTGTCAGGCAGGGCTGTGGCAATGGCAAATTTTTTTAGGTCAATTGCGCTGTTAACCCTGACAACACATCAGACGGCCTTTGGTTCGCGGCGCGACCGTTCAACTGTAAGGTGCCCGTCACACTTGACTTCCAGTCTCGCACACCGCAGCGCAGGGAACGTTATGGCCGATCTCTCAAAACTGCAGACTGGTCTGGCCGGCACCCATGCTGTTGTGGTCACCGCTGACCTTCTGGCAACCACAGTTGGCAGCGGTAACGCACCGGTTTACGCCAGCCCGATGCTGGTGGCAGCCCTTGAGGCTGCGGCGGTGAATTGCGTCGAACACCTGCTACCTGATGGGTATCAGAGCCTTGGCACCCACCTCGATGTCACCCATACCGCGCCAACACCGCTGGGCTTAACCGTCACGGCGAGCGCCGTTTTAACAGCAATCAATGGGCGCAAACTGACATTTGCGGTCAGCGCCCAAGATGGAGTCGAGATCATCGGCACGGGAACGCACACCAGGATCGTCGTTGACACGCCACGTTTTCTGGTCCGCGTCGCCGCCAAATCTCCGCCACGTCCGTGACCAACACTTAAGCGGGGCGTGTGACGAACTGATTCTGTTTGAAATATTGATAACCGGGTATCGCCGGTGCCGGGAGACGAAGACGCTATGAAATTTTCCGTTTGGCTGATCAGCGCCGTCACCGCCACTTTGCTTCCGACCGGCGGCGCGATGGCTGCCGCCTGCACAGCGCAGGATTTTGCCGCTGCCATCGATCAATCGGGCGCAAGTCTCAGGACCTTCAACAAAGACGCTCAGCCCAAGCTGCAAGACCGCATGCGGCGCTATAGTGAAGTCACTAAGTCAGAAACCGCCGCGCCTGAGGATATAGCGCTCGACGCAATCCAGGATGCTCGCCTCGAAGCTCTGGATGCAAAGTCCGGCGAACTGCTGCTGCGTATCGATTCCCTCGGCCGCGTCACAGAAGCTGCTCCGCTCGATTGCGCCAAGCTCGATGAAATCGAAACGCTGAGCCGGGATCTACTGACAGTTATGCGGGAAAAATCGGATTATATGCTGGCGCGTCTCGACGCCAAAATCAGCGAAGCGGGTGGTGCCGCGGTCCAACCCAAAGAGCAAGCTGCAAAGGCACCCGCCGCAAAAGAACTTCCGGCTCAAGAATTGGGCGCAAAAGGACCGGCCGCGCCGCCCGCCGTTGCGAAGCCAGCCCCTGCAAAGCTGGCTGTTGAGAAAACACCGGCTACAAAACCCGGATCTGAGGCGTGGACGGCAGCGTCGAAGGCCAACGATGCGTATTTACCACCGCCATCTCAAGCACAGGCTCAAGTACCGGCTGAAAACGGCCTTCAACTGCCGCCCATCGCCGACACCCAATCCGGCGACGGTTACTCGATTGAAGAAATCCGCGATGCCACCCGCGGATTTTTCGGCACCGTTTCAACCAATCTTGCCGGCGTCATCGAACATGCTTTCAAGACCACGGGGCGTCCATCGGCTTATGTGCTTGGCACCGAAGGCGGCGGCGCTTTCCTCGCAGGCCTGCGTTTTGGCCAAGGCACCCTCTATATGCGAAACTTACCCGGTACGCGGCCGGTTTACTGGCACGGACCATCACTCGGCACTGACTTTGGCGCGTCGGGATCACGCACCATGTTTCTGATCTACAAAATGCAGCAGCCGGATAACCTGTTCCGGACGTTTACTGGGGTTGACGGCTCGGCCTATTTTGTCGGCGGCGTCGGACTGACGCTGCTGAAAGGCGGCGATGTCATCATGGCGCCCATTCGCACTGGCCTAGGGTTTCGCCTCGGCGCAAACATCGGCTACCTGCGCTTTGTTGAAAAGCCGACCTGGAATCCGTTCTGATTTTCGCACAACAAAAAAGCCCGGCATCGCGCCGGGCTTTTCTGTCTGCCAAATGAAAGTGAGAATTTCTACCAGCCGCCGCCGTAACCGTAGCCGTAGCTATTGTAATAGTAACGGCGCTGCGGACGCTGGACGTAGACATAGCGATCGCCACTAGGCCGGCGGTAATAATAGCGCGGCGCATCGGAATATTTCGAATAGTTTGGCACCTGACGATAGCGGCGCTGCGTGTAGCCCTGATCATAGGGGACTTGGCGATAGGTTCTGCCCGTCGAAAACCAGCTATCCTGGTTGTCGCGATTGACGGTGCGATAGCGTTGCGGCTGATCGCGGCTTGCTACCGCTGGCGCGCGCCACTTCGGTGTGCCGTAAACCGATACGCGCGTCAGTTTTAAACCGTGTCTCTGCACGAGGTTGTAAAATGTCTTGGCATTGCCCGGGGCCAAGCGAATACAACCATGCGACGCCGGGCGGCCGAGCGAACTGACATGCTGCGTCGCGTGAATTGCAACACCACCATTGATGAAGACGGCGTTAGGCATCGGCGCATTGTCGTATTTGCGCGAGTACCACATTTTTGCGAGCCATTGTGGATGGAACGTGCCGCGCGGCGTCGGGAACTCTGCAGCGCCCGACGATACCGGCCACGTATATTTGACGTCACCGTTTTCTGAGACGACCATCGTCTGCAGCCCAAGATCAACCTTGACGGTAAGAGTTGGTGCAACCGGCGGGGCAGGCTTTGCCGCCTCTTGATTATTTTCGACAGGCTTGTCAGCGGCTTTTTCAGTTGGGCTCGCCGGCTCTTCAACCGCCGCTTTTTCGCTCGCAGCGACAGCCGCGGCAGCGATGTGCGGGCGAGCGTCGAGGGCATCAAGAGGAGAAACTGGAGACACCGTCGTGTCAGCCTCAGCGTGCGCGGCAACAGGCGTCATGACAGCAAGGCACGCTAGTGCCATAACTCGCGACCGAAACATAAAAAACTCCACCGCCCGACGCAGAAAATCCGCCGCAGAATACGCCTGCGAAAGATGCTGAAACGTTAATAGAATTCAAAATTGTGGCGGCGAGCGGCGCTAAACCCTTGTTGAGCCAAATAATGCAACTTATTCTCAAACATAGAAAAACCCTGCGGAAAGGCGTCACGCCGTCCGCAGGGTCGATAAAAAACCGGCAACGAAATTAGTCGTTGATCGAGATACGGGTGTGGTTGAGCCCTTGCGCCTCGACCAGATTAAACAACCGCGCAGCATTGCCGGGAGACAGCCGCACGCAGCCATGCGACGCCGGACGGCCAAGCCGTTTCACATCATAGGTCCCGTGGATAGCGTACCCGCCATTGAAAAACACCGCGTGCGGCATCGGGGCGTCGTCATACTGCTTCGAATACCACTCTTCTTCGATCCGCTGCGCCCGGAAATCGCCTCCCGGCGTTTCATAGCCATCGCGTCCCGTCGAAACCCGCCACCTGTGGCGCAAATGGCCGTTGACATAGACTTCCATCGTCTGCGACCCGACATCGACTTCAACTTGAACATTGGCTTTGGCAACGCCCGGCCCCATCGTGAAGGCCAATGCCATCACGATCGCCATCAGATAACCCCGCATCGTTTAAACTCCTCAACTCGCCGCTGTTTTTTGCGCCCGAGCCGGCCTTCGTGCTCAAATTCGATCTGAACGAGCCGCCGTACTCTATTTGAATTGTGAGATAAGTTTGGACACGCCGCAAGACGGCTTTGGTCCGAAGACCCGTGGCAAAGCGGATTCAAAAGACAAATTTATTTTTTTGAAACTGCCTTGACATCTTCATACGCCCTAAGTGCCCGGTCGCGTGCTTCACTATGATCAACGATGGGATGCGGGTACGTCTGGCCGAGCACCACACCGGCGGCGTTTAAGACGTCTGCAGGCAGCATCCACGGCGAATGCAGCACGTCTGGCGCCAACGATTTTAATTCCGGCACCCAGCGCTTGACGTAAAGCCCGTCAGGATCAAATTTGAAACCCTGCAACACCGGGTTGAAGATGCGGAAATAGGGAGCGGCGTCCGCGCCCGATCCCGCCACCCACTGCCAACTTGCGGCGTTGTTGGCCAAATCAGCGTCCAGCAGGGTATCCCAGAACCAGGCTTCGCCGTCCTGCCAGCGGATCAAGAGATGTTTGATCAGGAAAGAAGCCGCAATCATGCGGACACGGTTGTGCATGTATCCCGTGTGCCAAAGTTCGCGCATTCCAGCATCGACGATGGGGTATCCGGTTTGCCCGCGCTGCCACGCCTTCAAGAGCGCGCCGTCGCTGCGCCACGGAAACGCTGCGAAATCAGCACGAAACGGCACTTCGGGTAAGTCTGGCCAATAAAACAGCAAGGTGTTGGAAAATTCGCGCCAGATCAGCTCACGCACGAAGGTCTCGAGCCCCTGGTCAGCTGCGCCGTGCAGCCCGGCCGCGGCATGCGCGGCCGCCGTCCAGCATTGCGCCGGGGTGATCTCGCCGAAATGCAGATGCGGCGACAGCCGCGACGTTCCAATTTTGTCAGGCCGGTTGCGGTCTTCCTTGTATGACTTGAGCGCCGACGCGAGAAAAACTTTGAGCTTCTTTTGTGCGCCCGCCTCGCCCGGTTCCCAAACCTGCGAGAAGCCGCTGGACCAATCAGGCTTTGAAGGATGCAACCCCCACGACGCCAGCTTTTCGCTTTTCAGGGCTTTGGCAGGGGCGATCAACTGCTTCGGCGCCGGCAATGCTTTCACAGGCTGGAAGTCCTGCGTGACCGCACGCGAGAACGGCGTGTAGACCTTATAGACATCACCCGTTTTGGTGCGCATCTCTTCAGGTTCACGCAACAGGTTGCCGCCGTAGCGCTTGAACGCAATACCAGCCTCGTCAAACTGAACCTTGAGTTTGTCTTCGAGCGCAACGGCACTGGGCTCATAGCTGCGTGTGAAATAAACCGCCGACGCGCCTGCATCTGCGACGGCACGCGGTAATTCTTTGGCGGCGTCTCCGCGGCGCAGGACCAACCGGCCGCCACGCGCTTCAATATCGTGCGCTAGAGCCGCCA
Organism: Hyphomicrobium sp.; assembly: GCA_043740265.1. Lineage (GTDB taxonomy): Bacteria > Pseudomonadota > Alphaproteobacteria > Rhizobiales > Hyphomicrobiaceae > Hyphomicrobium_B. The sequence goes on along the minus strand of JAYUCQ010000535.1, from coordinate 11,152 downwards.
AGCTTTTATCGAGCCACCAGCGCGAGGCACCGCCGCTCTTCCATTGCCCAGGTGTGTGATCGTCTAGGACATAGAGGCACACGACTGGCGCGCCGGTCTTGACGGCCGCCGTCAGGGCCCTGTTGTCCGCCAGCCGCAGATCGTTGCGAAACCAGACGACGGCTGCGCTTTCGCTCATTAGTTCTCCAGAACGGCAGCTCTTGAAAACAGTACTGCCGCAGAAACCACTCGCCCGGGGTGGGTAGGCCGAAGCCTTCCGGGTTTGCAGCCTCCACGGCATTGCAAATTTGAACGTCACCGGCCGCAGCGTGGATCACCGGCAAATTAGCCGCGAAGATACCAAGCGGCACTTGCCCAGTTTAGTCAAACGTTCTAGGCGTTGCCTAAGCGCTGCATTGGAAGACGTTTGGAGAGAATGCACATGCCGGACGAGGCCGTCGTCGCCCAAAAGGGTCCGTACCAAGTCGAGCTGACCGAAGGCAAAGACTACTGGTATTGCCGCTGCGGCCGCTCCAAGAAGCAACCGTTCTGCGATGGCTCACACAAGGGCACATCATTCGAGCCGATGAAGTTCACCGCTGAAGAAAATGGCACCTACAATCTCTGCGGCTGCAAGACCACTGACGACGCCCCGTTCTGCGACGGCTCGCATAACGTACTCTAATCATTGCACCGTGCGACACGCGTTCCGCGCGCCGGCCGCAAGGCGCTTATTTCAAGCAGCAGCAAGCTTGCTGTTGCGGATCGAATAGCCGAAGTAGATCACCATCCCAACCGCCAGCCAAATAATGAAGCGAATGTGCGTTTCAAACGGCAAGAACGCAATCAACGCGCCGCACGAAATCATGCCGAGCCAAGCAAACAGTGTTCCAAACGGCATCCTGAACGGACGCGGCATGTCCGGATGCGTCCGGCGCAGCATGATAACGCCGCCGCAAACCAGCACGAATGCCGCCAGCGTTCCAATGTTCACGAGTTCGGCCAGTATGCCGAGCGGGATCATGCCAGCCATGACCGCCATGACGATGCCGGTGATCACAGTTGTCCGAACCGGCGTTTTTGTTGTTGGGCTGACAACAGAGAAGAACCTTGGCAGCATGCCATCGCGCGAGATCGAGACGATGATGCGTGTTAGTCCGTAGTAAAGCACGAGCATGACGGTGGTCAGGCCGAAGATCACGCAGGCGGAGACAAACGCTGCCGCCCCATTGTACCCAATCTGCAAAAGCGAAGCCGATGCGGGCGACGGCACGTTTAAGGACGTGTAGGGCACAATGCCCGTCATCAGCGCAGAGACAATGATGTAGATGATCGTGCAAAACGCCAAGGCGCTCAAAATGCCGATCGGCACATCGCGTTGCGGGTTCTGGGCTTCTTCCACGGCGGTCGAGACAGCATCAAACCCGACGTAGGCAAAAAATACGAGCGAAGCACCTGCAAGCACACCGACTGGCTTGCCATCGGCGGCGTGCTCAAACCAGCCGAATGGCATGAACGGCGACCAGTTTTCGGGGTGAACGTTAAAAATCGCCACGCCAACGAAAGCGATCACCGCCAGCAGTTTGATAAACACCGCCGCCGCGTTGATGCGCGCGGTTTCCTTGACGCCGATAATCAGCAGCGCCATCAAAATCAATATGATTGCGACGGCCGGCAAATTGACGATGCCGCCCACGAACGGCCCCTTGGTTAGCCCCTCTGGAAGCCCCATCCCGGTTGCCGTTAGCCAGTTATTGAAATACCCCGACCAGCCGTTGGCGACGGCCGCAACCGAGACGCCGTATTCCAGGATCAAATCCCAGGCGATAATCCAGGCGATGAGTTCTCCGAACGCCGCGTAACTGTAGCCATAAGCACTGCCGCAGCCGCCGACGCTCGACGCAAGCTCAGCGTAGGCGAGCGCTGCAAAGGCGCAAGCAATGCCTGCTATCGCGAACGACACCACGACGGCAGGACCTGACATTTGCGACGCCGCATGGCCGGTCAAAACGAAAATGCCGGTGCCGATAATGGCGCCGATGCCGAGCAGAGTTAGATCGAAAGCCGTCAAACACTTTTTCAAACCATGATCGGTGTTGTCGTAGGTCACGGGCTTTTTGCGGAAGAGATCAGTCATGATTTGGCCCCTCCTGGGCTCCGTGAAAATGTGTGAGGGCGGCAACGTGCAACCAGCAACGGCGCTTAAGCAATAAAAAGGCGCGCACGGTTTTCATACCGGTGTTCGGCACCAGTATCCAGCGTTCAACAATCAGAAGGGTACGTCGAGAGAAAAGTGGACGGAATTACCGCGGGCGGGCCAACTGGCCGCACCACCCCTTAGCCAGCAATGGAGGCTCTCAACCCAATCGCCCAAAAATCAATCGGGCGTATCAATCAGCGTGCACAACCGTCGCGACGCGAATAGCGCCGGAACGGAAAAGCCTCAACGGCCCTGCGACGCCTGCATGCACTCGACCATCAAAGTGTGCTCGATGCGCTTGAGGTCTTCCGGAATGTCGTTACCCGACTGCCTGTATTCGCTGATGCGCTGCTTCACGAGCGCGTAGCATTGGCGCGGATCGTCTTCCGATTGTTCCATTTGCTGGACCAGTTCAGCGATATCTCCGCTGCCCATCTGTGCCGACATGATTTCAGTGTCTCCCGCTTATCTCGCTGTATGCGCCCACTCTCGTGCACGCTTCAAAAGCACCACCAATCTAAAATCAGACCGGAATAGTCTGACCCGCCAAGAGTAACCCACATGCCCTGATTTGCATCGGCAAGGCGATAGTCTTGGTCAACGATTTGAAGAGTGTGGCTCAACTGCCCTGAATACTTTCTGAACGCCGGGCCACTCTCTTGCAATTTGGTGTGCGACGCTTGAACCCAAAGTTCTGGGCGAGGGGCGGGCAAATCCAAGGCGATACATCACAAGTTATTGCAAAGCAGCAAAGAACCTCACCCAGGAAAATCCTCAAATTGCCCAGGAAAACCATAAAAACCGGGGTCGCGCGATTGCTGACCGGGGGGCGCTCTGCTACCCCTCCCGCATCGCATCAAGGACTTGTGAACATGATCCCTCGTTATTCGCGCACCGAAATGACCAGCATCTGGGACCCGGAAACCCGCTTTCGAATTTGGTTCGAGATCGAGGCGCACGCCGCGGCGGCCATGGCCGAAATCGGTATGGTGCCCAAATCTGCGGCACAGGCGATCTGGGAAAAGGGCTCAAAAGCCCAATTCAACGTCGCCAAAATCGACGAGATCGAGGCCGTCACCAAGCACGACGTCATCGCCTTCCTGACTCATCTTGCCGAGTTCATCGGACCCGACGCACGTTTCGTCCACCAGGGGATGACCTCGTCGGACGTTCTCGACACCTGCCTCAGTGTGCAACTCGTGCGCGCCGCAGATTTGCTCATCGCAGACGTTGACCGCGTACTCGCAGCGCTGAAAACGCGCGCCTACGAGCACAAGGACACGATTACGATTGGCCGCTCGCATGGCATTCACGCCGAGCCGACGACCTTCGGTGTCAAGCTGGCATTCGCCTATGCCGAATTCGCCCGCTGCCGCGAGCGTATGATCGCTGCCAAAAAAGAAGTCGCAACCTGCGCCATCTCCGGTGCCGTTGGAACCTTCGCCAACATTGACCCGCGCGTTGAAACCTACGTGGCTGCAAAATTGGGCCTCGTTGCCGAACCCGTCTCAACGCAAATCATCCCGCGAGACCGCCACGCCATGTTTTTTGCAACCCTCGGCGTCGTCGCCTCATGCATGGAGCGCGTCGCGATTGAGATCCGGCATATGCAGCGCACCGAGGTGCTGGAGGTCGAAGAGTTCTTCTCGCCGGGCCAGAAGGGCTCAAGCGCCATGCCGCACAAGCGCAATCCGGTTCTGACCGAAAACATCACCGGTCTTGCCCGCATGGTCCGCGCCTACGCGCTGCCTGCCATGGAAAACGTGGCGCTGTGGCACGAGCGCGATATCTCGCACTCGTCCGTTGAGCGCATGATCGGCCCTGACGCAACCGTGACCTTGGATTTTGCGCTGAACCGCCTCGCTGGCGTCATTGAAAAACTCGTCGTCTACCCGGCCAACATGAAAAAAAACCTCGACCGTCTTGGCGGCCTGCACAATTCGCAACGCGTGCTGCTGGCTTTGACGCAGGCCGGGGCTTCGCGCGAAGACGCCTATGCCCTCGTTCAGCGCAATGCCATGAAGACCTGGGAGCACGGCAAAGATTTCCTGACCGAACTCAAAGCCGATCGTGACGTCACCTCAAAGGTGCCTGCCGCCGACTTAGAAAAAATGTTCGACCTCGGCTATCACACCAAGCACGTCGATACGATTTTTAAGCGGGTGTTTGGGTAGGCGTGACAATGAGAGAGCACAATGAATGACACAGCTCCGGCTCCCACCACCTTGCAGATTTCTCAGAAAACTGCGTGGTTACGTTGGTCTGTGGCGCGGTTCATTGCGCACTCGCGACTTCCTCAGGCATCAGCATTTATTCCAACTATCGGTTACGCGATCTTGTGGAGTCAGCAGTTCAGCGAATTGCTGAAATCTGACGGGCCACTTGGTGGCAGTCTTCTCCCGCCAATCTTGCGACTGCACTTGTTGTGGTGGGGCGCTGTTTTGATGACACTTGGATGGGGTCTTTATCTTTGGAAATGCCCCAATGAGATAAAACGCGCAGGCTCGCCCGAAGACTATGTGCAGGAAAAATTTCGAGTTCCAAGTATCGATAGCGTCGTGATCGCACAAAATCGCGCACGCAAACAGGTTGAAGGCTACCATCCACAAGAAGCGGGAACTCTCGTGCTGGGAGGATTGAAGCCAATAGACGTCAATCGCGCGATAAATTATCTGCAAAACCAACTTGATCATGCTTATGAAGGAAGTTGGAGTCATTTTACTATTCTACTGTTTCGGCTCGAATACCTTCTCATAGATCAACAACGTCCTTTTGCACGACGTCTGTGCGTTACACTGCTTGGCAGCGGAGCACTCCTGTTTCTAATCCCTTCATTAGAGGTTTCTGCACGCGTTGTTCGAAGCGCTTTCGAATCACTTTGGGGCCTGTTAAATACTTAACGCTTCTGTGTGGTTATCCTGGACCTCGTGCGGAAGCCAACCCCGGCGAGCGCCGGTGATCCCGACCTCCAATTGGGCGCGACTAACCGCGCTCCAAAAAACCACGGCCGAGCTAAAAAGCCCGGCCGCTGTCATCGAAGTCTCAACTCAAAGGCGGGTAGTTTATGCCGCCGCTTCGCGGTTCAATCTGGCCTCTGCCAGCTTGGTCAGCTTTTGATCGCAGGCGCGCTCTTCCTTCAGTGTCTTTTCGAGCACCTTAGCGACGTCGGCCTTGCCAAGTTCTTTGGCCCACGCGACCATCGTGCCATAGCGCGTCATTTCATAATGTTCGACGGCTTGCGCCGATGCGATCATGGCAGCATCGCGCGTATCAGCATCCTTGATTTCCGTCATCAGTTCGTCGCCCTCAGTGAGGATACCGAGGATCGCCGGACATTCAGTCGCCTTGGGCTTGCGGCCCATCATTTTAAAGGCGTCTTCGAGACGGACGACATGCTCCTTTGTTTCTTCGAGATGGCCGGTGAATGCCTTGGCCAGCTCCGGAGAATCCGCAGCCTTGATCATCTTGGGCAGCGCTTTCAGGATTTTGTTTTCAGCGAAATAGACGTCTTCGAGGGTATGACCGAGAAGGTCTTCAAGATTTTCGATTTTCATGAGTTTGGTCTCCAGGAGATTGGCTGGCGGCGATGCCGCGATCATGTGGAGGAGCCAGGCGCGCCCCTCCATCGGCCAGTAACGCGAATACAAAACCGGGGTTCCACGAATTCGATCAATTTAGCGCGACCGGGGCCGCTTCCCTTGAGGCTTGGCCTCGGTTAAGTACGACGCCCATGAAAACATCCGACGTGGATATCCTTCTCGTAACCGGTTGGCAGAATAGCGGCCCCGAGCATTGGCAAAGCCGCTGGGAGCGCAGCCTCAAGACCTCGCGCCGCGTCATCCAGGACGATTGGGACAACCCCAACGTCGAGACTTGGGGCGACCGGATTGCCAAGTTCGCCGGCGGCGCGACGCAGCCTGTCGTTGTTGTCGCCCATTCGCTCGGCGTACCGGCGGTTGTTTATGCGGCCGAGAAACTCAAGGGCCGCGGCGTCATCGGCGCTTTTCTCGTCGCGCCCTCCGACGTCGAGTTCGCGCACTTCTGGCCTGACACCGGTGGCGAGCGCTGGCCGCCTGTCAACGGCGACGGCGGATTTTCCAAAATGCCGAGCGTGAAGCTGCCGTTCCCAGCGCAATTGATCGTCGCCAACAACGATCTCTATTGCAGCTACGCGCGGGCTGAGGTGCTTGCGGAAAAGTGGGGCGCCAAACTGACCGACGCCGGCGAAATCGGCCACATCAACGTCGCGTCCGGCCACGGCCCCTGGCCGGAGGGTGTGCTTCAGTTCGGGCAATTTTTGAGAGGGTTGGGTTAGTACTTCCACCTCTCCCCGTCGCGCTCGATAGCGCGAACAGGGTGAGGGGATTGAGAACTACTTCCCGCTCTCAATGTCCATCACGGCTTTCGCCAGTGCTTCGCCCATGAACTTGCGAAGGTCGGCATCCGAAACTGCAACGCCCTTGGCAGCAAGATCAGCCTTCACTTTGCCGAAGACATCGTGGTCGCCCGGTACGCTCAAATCCGACTTGCGCACGGCCTTAATGTAATCCTCCATCGCCGCGCCGGTCATACCCATCTTCGCACCGGCCCACTCAGCGAGAGCCTTATTGCGGCGTTGCTCGGCCTTAAATTTCAAATCGGCATCGAGAGCGAATTTTTTCTCATAGGCCTTTTCGCGTTCATCGAACGTGGTCATCGTTGCTGGTCTCCCTATGCCGGTCCCGCCAACGGGCTGAACCGTGTTAACCTTTGGTTGCATCAACCATTAACACCCGCTAAAGACGAGTTGCAGGGCCCTTTAGGCCCCCGGCGATGCACCATTAAATGACCGATACCGCTCGCCCGAAACCAAATCAACGGCCAAATCAACAGGTTGCCGAAAACCGCAACCATGAGCCCATGCGGCTCATAGTCTACGTTGTTTCGGGGGGGCTCATCGGCTAGTGTTGCCGCACATGATTTTACCGCGCTTGAAATGCGCTGCTCCCTCCCGATATCCAAAAAGACGTTGGAAAATCAAAGGGCCAGGGTTGTAGACGTGTCTTTAGCGTGGCCTAGCCGCCGCCGCCCGCGTAACATGAGTGAGAGCAAAAAGTTGATCCTCAGAGGACCCGGAATGAACAAGCGCCGCCGCATCTATGAAGGCAAGGCCAAAGTCCTCTATGAGGGCCCAGAGCCGGGCACGCTCATTCAACATTTCAAAGACGACGCGACTGCGTTCAACGCCAAGAAGCATGCGGTGATCGAAGGCAAAGGCGTGCTCAACAACCGGATCTCGGAATATATTTTCCAGAGGCTCGGCGAGATTGGCGTTCCGACGCACTTCATGAAGCGCATCAACATGCGCGAACAGCTGATCCGCGAAGTCGAGATCATTCCGCTCGAAGTCGTCATCCGCAACGTCGCCGCCGGCTCACTGTCGACGCGGCTTGGCCTCGAAGAAGGCGCGCAGCTGCCGCGTTCGATCATCGAGTTCTATTACAAGAACGACGCGCTGAACGACCCGATGGTTTCGGAAGAGCACATCACCGCGTTCGGCTGGGCGACGCCACAGGAAATCGACGAAGTCATGCAGCTGGCGCTGCGCATTAACGACTTTATGGTCGGACTGTTTCTCGGCATTGGCATCCGCCTCGTGGATTTCAAGATCGAGTTCGGCCGCCACTACGAGAACGATGTCATGCGCATCATCCTGGCCGACGAAATCAGCCCGGACTGCTGCCGTCTGTGGGACATCCAGACCGGCGACAAGCTGGACAAGGATCGCTTCCGCCGTGACCTCGGCGGCATGCTGGAAGCCTATCAGGAAGTGGCCAAGCGGCTCGGCGTCTTGAACGAGAATCCGCGTCCGCGCGGCGCTGGCCCGGTGCTGGTAGCCTCGAACCCCGGCTCGGCAACTGTTGTGCCGGGACCTGTGAACGGCAAGCCGAACTAAGAACAGTCCCTCGCCCCATGACCCTGCGCTTGTCATGGGGAGAGGGTTAGGGTGAGGGGCAGCCGCTTGTTCTGAGCGTGTTGCCGCCCCTCACACTTTCTATAAATAGCCGCCCCTCACCCCTGCCCTCTCCCCGTTGAGTGCAGAAACGGGGAGAGGGAGCCGACGGAGATTCCATGAAAGCCCGCATCAAAATCACACTCAAAAACGGCGTGCTCGACCCGCAGGGCAAAGCAATTGAAGGCGCCGTCAAGGGCCTCGGCATCTCAGGCGTCGGCGACGTCCGCCAGGGCAAATACATCGAGGTCGATCTTTCCGAGAAAGACCCGGCGAAAGCCAAAACCATTGTCGAGCAAATGTGCAAAGACCTGCTGGCGAATATGGTGATCGAGAACTATAGTTACGAGATTGGATGAGCGCGCTCATCGGCGGTGGGGCACGCATGACATGCTTGCGGCTGAGCTTATCCGCACTTACGGCATGTCTTGCGTTGACCGCACCGGCCGCCGCCGAGCCGCTGAAGCTTGAAGTGGGCAAGCCTGTAACGCTCCTCTGTCAAACCCAATCCATCGTCGTCAAAGATGACGGCCCAGCGCCGAGCAAGGGCGCGGTCACGCTGCAACTCGAAATCAAAGAGCCCGCATCGGCAAGTGCGTGGACGCCCGTCTCAGCCGGCGAAGCTCACAAGGGCGCTTTCGCAACCACCTTTAAAACCACTTGCGCCAGCGGTTGCCCGATGACGATTCCTGCAAACGGCGAACTCCAGCTTTGGGCACCGTCACCTAAGTCGCTCGACAAACTCGGCGACGACGAGGTCTTGCTGCTGGCCGTCATCAAGCCGGACACACTCAGCCTCAAAGCCTCGACCTTTCGCGGCCAAGCCATTGAAGCGCTGGAAAATGGCACGTGTGCAGTGACGCCTTAACGGGCAACTGTGCGTGTTCTAGCTCTGTATGCCAATTCCAATTCCGCCACCTCGGCGTCAACATCGCTGCGGTAGTTTGCGGCCCGGCGCGCAAGCCAGACGAGACCCAACATGACCAATCCGCCGGCTATGAGCGCCAGCCCCTCGGCATAGTCAGACAATCCCGGCACTGCCCGCGCTGTTCTGGGTGCATCGTGACTGTAGGCGATTTGAACCGTATCGCCGCGCCGCAAATCAGGCCGCTTCAAATCGTCAAGCGGCACCTCCGAGCGGTAGTTTTCGCCGGCTGCCGTCGCGTAACTCAGCTTGGCAACGGTCACCTCGCCGACAAGTCCCGTTTGCACCAATTCCGGAGTGTTGCAATCGGGCGTGACACCGGACATCGCTTCAACGTCGCCCAGGCTGCTATTGAAGGCGCAGCCGATCTCAATCGCGGTCACTGTCGCATCAGCCCGGCCGGCCTTCATCGCCGGATAGAGCGTTGCGCCGAACATCCAAAGCCCCGTCGCAATCGCGATGACGCCGCCGTCGCGGAGCGCGCGATAGATGTAGCCGACGATGCCGGTTTTCAGTGAGGAGCGGCCATTCATGGGCGTGTTTCCTGCGGGACGTTTTGAGACGCTACCAGTCAAGCCCAAAGACCACGTAAACGCCCCCCCCCAACTGGCGGCCTAACAGGGCATCCCAAGGCATGGACTCTGCCCCCGAGTCCCTTTAGTTGCAGAGGCTCAATTCCGCGCCCGAAAGGTCCGATCCATGCTCCGCACATCCGTCATCGTTTTCCCCGGCTCGAACTGCGACCGCGATGTCAAAACCGCGATTGAGCGAGTGACGGGCTTCGCGCCAAAAATGGTCTGGCACGGCGACGCATCTGTCCCGTCCTCCGACGTCATCGTGCTGCCCGGCGGGTTTTCCTACGGCGACTATCTGCGCTGCGGGGCGATGGCGGCGCATTCGCCAATCATGAAAGACATCGTCACCAAAGCCAAAGCCGGAACACCGGTCCTCGGCATCTGCAACGGCTTCCAGGTTCTGTGCGAAAGCGGTCTGCTGCCCGGCGTGCTGATGCGCAACGCGTCGCTGCACTTCATCTGCCGTGACGTATTCCTGAGGGTTGAGAACGACCGCTCGTTCTTCACCAAGTGCTATCGCGCCGGCGAAGTCATCAAGGTGCCAATCGCCCATGGCGAGGGCAACTACTTTGCCGATAAAGAAACCCTCGACCGGCTCGAAGGTGACGGCCGCGTCGCTTTCCGCTACTGCGACGCCGATGGCAACGTCGCGCCGGAGTCATGCCCCAACGGCGCCCAGCGCAACATCGCCGGCATCATCAACGAAACCGGCCGCGTGCTTGGCATGATGCCTCACCCGGAACGCTTGTACGAATCCGCGCTCGGCGGTACCGACGGCCGCCGTGTGTTTGAGTCCGCGCTCCTGAGCGTGCTCGAAGCGGCATAGAAAAGTGGCGCTGACCAAATGACCAGACACCGTTCCCGCTGCCGCCACCGCCTCAACCCTTCGACAGCGGTACGAAGCCACCATGGATCATGCGCTTTCCATCCATTGGGCTGTTTGCCGGCGAGAACCGCGGGTCTTTCATTGCAGCCGTCATAGCTTTCGTGCTCGTTGCCTTGTCCGGCCACGTAACCCACGAAAAGACAACTGTTTCATCGTCCTTGCGTTGAACCGCCATCGGGAATGAAGTGAGCTTGCCTTCGGGCACATCTTCGCCCCAGCAATCCATGACTTGCAGCGCGCCGCTCTCCTTGCAGAATGCAGCCCAGTTCTGGGCTAACGCTACATAGGCTTCGCGATTTGCTGTCGGCACCGCACAGACCATTCCATTGATGTACATGTCGCTCTCCTATTCTACGCTTTTAAAAGCAGGGCAATGCCAGCATGGGCTGGACAAACCCGATAAACGTTGATATCAACATAAACGTGCCATGTCAAAGAAAATTCCCATCGATGCCGTTCATGAAGTTCGCGACGCTTGCCTGTGCCTAGCCACACAGCGCGCCGCCAGAACTCTGGCACGGCGCTTCGATCGCGCATTTCAGCATCTTGGACTGACCAACGGTCAGTTTTCACTGATGATGCCTCTGAATGCGCC
>JAYUCQ010000534.1:0-2845 GCA_043740265.1 Hyphomicrobium sp. | reverse complement strand
GGCGATCGAGTCCCAGATATCGCCATCCCAAAGTCCCGATCACGCGCGGGTCCGAGCCGAGCCCAGCGGTGAAAATCAAGCGGGGTCCTGCCAGTTTTCGTCCCCCTCCTCCGACCGAGGTGCGCCCGCTAAATTGTGAAGTGAGCATTTCGTCAGCCACAAGCTGGTGCTGACGCATAAGCATTACAGTGTTCACTGGAGATCAAAGGAAATGCGCAATGAAGATCAAGGACATCATGCACGACGGCATTGAAATGCTGCCGCCAGACGCAACTCTCCAAGCCATTGCCCAGACCTGAAAGAGAAAGACATCGGCTCGATCGCAATCTCCGAGAATGGTAATCTGGCCGGCATGGTTACCGACCGTGACATTGCTCTCTCACTCGCTCAAGGGCGTGATGCCCCTAAACTTACCGCCAAGGACATCATGACCACCGATGTCGCGTCGCGTCGCGACAGCGACCACGTTCACGAGGCTTTGGCGACAATGGAAACGAGACGAATTCGTCGCTTGCCCGTGCTTGACCACCGCAAAAAACTATTCGGCATAGTTAGTCTCGGCGACATCGCTCACAAAGCGCCCCACGACCTTGCGAGTCGTATGGCCAAGGCTGTTTCCGCCCATCCCAGCTAGCCTCAATTTCTCAAAGGTAGGAGGTGCATCGAGGCCCGAACTCTGAGAATTTCGTTTTGCAACAACAGAAACAGCAGAGCGAAAGGAAAGCCTCGATGCCGACAGAGTGTAACGCTGATTTGCTAGAGTTCGCCAGTGTCGAGAAGCGCCAAGTGGTGGCGAGTTTCGACGGCGGTACGATCACATCCGACGCGGGGGCGCTTCTTCTTAGCGCAACGGATCGGCAAATCGGGCTGATCGAGCGCTTTGCCGGCTGCTTTGTGGATAGCCGTCGTCCTGAGCTCATTGAGCATTCGGTCAAGACGCTGGTGGGCCAGCGGGTGTTCGGGTTGGCGCTGGGCTACGAGGATCTCAATGATCACGATGAGCTGCGCCACGATCCGATCATGGCGATCTTGGCCGGCAAGCTCACGGCGCATCGATCCGATTGCGCGCCGGTCGCTGGCAAAAGCACGCTCAACCGTCTGGAGCTGAGCCGGCCGGCGCCGAGCCGCTATCACAAGATCAGCTACAACGCGGACGCGGTGGAAGCGCTGTTCGTGGATATCTTTCTCGACGCCCATCGGGGCAAGGCGCCTGGCCAGATCATTCTGGATCTCGACGCCACCGATGATCCGCTGCATGGCCATCAGGAAGGTCGGTTTTTCCATGGCTTCTACGACTGCTATTGTTACCTGCCCTTGTACATTTTCTGTGGCCGCCATCTGCTGGCGGCGAAGCTGCGCCCGTCCAATATCGATGGGGCTGCCGGCGCCAAAGAAGAAGTGATGCGGATCGTGGCGCAGATCCGGCGGCGCTGGCCACGCACGCGGATTCTGTTGCGCGCCGATAGCGGCTTTTGCCGCGATGATTTGCTGGATTGGTGCGAAAACAACCGCGTCGATTACGTGTTTGGTCTGGCCCGCAATGCGCGCCTGGTCGGCGAAATCGAGATCGAATTGGAAGAGGCCGAACAGGCTGCCGCTCTGAGCGGCAAGCCGGAGCGTCGCTTCAAAGACTTCATGTGGTCGACGCTGCACAGCTGGAGCCGCCAGCGTCGCGTCGTCGCCAAAGCCGAATGGACGCATGGCGGCCCCAATCCGCGCTTCATCGTCACCTCGCTGAAGCCAACCACAAAGCGCGACGCCCGCGCACTCTATGAGGAGCTTTATTGCGCGCGCGGCGACATGGAAAACCGCATCAAGGAAGCCCAAGCTGATCTATTCGCCGACCGAACCTCAGCGGCCACCATGCGCGCCAACCAATTGCGCTTATGGTTTGCGTCCATGGCCTACGTGCTGATGTGCGCGTTGCGCCGCATCGGCCTCGCAGGCACGCAATTCGCCAACGCCGCATGCGGCACGATCCGGCTCAAGCTGTTGAAGATCGGGGCGCTGGTGACGGTCTCGGTGCGCCGCATCAAGCTCGCGATGGCCTCGGCCTATCCCTGGCGCCACGACTGGGCGATCGCCCATCAGCGCCTCTGCGTCGCCTGAGCGCACCCGCGTCGCCCTCGCTGCAACAACGGAGCACAATCTGAAAAACGTCAACCGGTCCACTGGCCGGGCGAACAGACGCGTCCGCAAATTGCCTGCGCCGGAACGTCGCCGCCCAGCACGCCTCAAGCGCTCTTTTCTGGACCGTTGTGAGAGAACCGGGCTAGGCCGCCACAGGAAATTGCGCGGGATGCGCCCCATGTAAACGATGGTCACATCGTGAGGCTTAGGCGGTGGTATGGTGCGCGTTCGATTTTGAATTTGTTTCCGCTGCCTTGGCCACGATATTTTTTAACACCTGGCTTTCTTTGGCATAATCATCCTGGGCGAGTTCGAAATATCTGATCTGTGCCTCGAATATGGCGCCGGGCTCTTCACACCGAGCGAGTGCTTCTATTTGCTCGGCGACAGCGCTTAGTCGTTTGGCCCAAAATTGCGTCGCCTCCAATCCGATGCTTCTACCAAGGTTGGATCCCTGGAGCATCGCAAATCCAGCACCCCACACGCTGGATCCCATTGCGTCGACCCCGTTCATGCGTGAGTTTTCATTCGCCGCCATTTCGGGTCCTTAAGGTGTGAGTGTTGAGCCCAGCTTGAAGGACGACTGGGCATCTTCGAAAAGTATCAGTCCCGTTGTATTGGCTGTTCATCAGGTAACGGTGCAATGAGAACGACATGCGCGCCGCATTGGTCATCCACCGTAAGCGTACCGCCGATCTGATCGGCCATCATCCCA
>JAYUCQ010000533.1:0-6946 GCA_043740265.1 Hyphomicrobium sp. | reverse complement strand
GTTTCGGCGGTTTTTGCGCCAAATTTGCGGGCAATGTGACTGTCAGAAAATTCGGACAGTAGCGTCATATGCAACGTGGTGACGGCGAGGTCGTCGCTGGCGCATTGGCGGCGGGCCTCATTGAGAGCTGGTAGGGCAAAATCGAATATGTCCTCGAAGGCCGTGACGTAGGCGTTGGCGATGCGGTCACGGCCGGCTGCGAGATGCATGGCTTTGATCAGTGTCATGCGCGGGTTCGTGGTGCGGACGTCGCCGTCATCGACCGAGCCAAGGCCAGCAGGATTGGCGAGCCGGATGGCGGCGAAGGCATCATCGGCATCGTCTTCAGTAAGCAGCGACAGAATGACGGCAAGGCGGCGGCGCAGGCCCATTCCAACATCGGTTTCAGCGGCCGCTTTCGCAAGTGGCGCACAAAGCAGCACGATGCCGAGATTGGTGTTGAGGCCGGTGGCGGCAAAGCTGGCTTCGGTCGCGTGCAGAATGCGCTTGCCGACGCTCAGCTTTGGATCAGCGATACAGGTGGCGGCCGCTGCCGCCGCGCGCTCAAAATGCGCGATCTCCATGCCGTGGCCAGCGGAATGGATATGGACGTTGCCAGGTTTCAGGGCTTGCAGCTCGGCGTGACAAGCTTTGAGGAATGCAGCTTCGATGCCGTCACGGGTGAGAGCTACCTGCATGGGACGAGCCTCATGAACCGTTGCGCCGCGCCGCCCGATGCTCGACGACCGTCGCTAAGAAATCTTCGGCAATGGCTTCGGCAATGTTGACGCTGGCGACGGTCTGCAATCCGCGCCACGCCGGGTTCGAGTTGACCTCGAGCACTTGCAATTCACCTTTGGCGGTGCGGATGAGATCTATTCCGGCGTAGTCGGCGTCGATCGCCCGCATCGCGGCCATGCTGACGTCAATCATTTCAGCATCGGGAGCGTGCGCACGGGCGGAAGCTCCCTGGTGGATGTTCGTCACCCAGCTTTTGCCGCGCCGGCTCATGGCCGCAATGACGCGGTGGCGCGAGGCCAGCACGCGCCAATCTTCGTAAACGTCGTCGGCAGGGGCAACAAAATCCTGCATGTAGTAAATGCTATCGACGGCCTCAGTTGCGGGCAGCTCCGCCTGCGATGTGATCTGGCCGATGCCCTTGCCCTGGCTGCCGAACAACGGCTTCATGACCAGCGGGCGGGCGAGGCCTTCGGTGTATTCCTCAGCGTGAACGCGGCCCTCGCACACGCGCGTGCGCGGCGTTGCGATGCCGGCCCTATGCAGCAGGAATGTTGTTTGGGATTTATCAACGCAGCGTTCAATTGCGCGGGCATCGTTCCAGACGCGGACGCCACTTTCGCGCAGGGCATGGAGTAAACCAAGGCGGAATGTAATCTGCTCAAGCGTGCCAGCTGAAATCGAACGCACAAAAATTCCGTCCGGCAGTTCACCCTTGAAGCCCGGAATATCGATGCCGCTTTTGAGTCCCGTATCAAAGGCGCAATGCGGCAGCGACGACACCGTTACGCGGGCGCCCATAGCTTCGAGTGAACGCACGATGCGGCGCGCATGCCACTCGCCGCGGCCTTCTTCGATCAGAAGCGCGAGGTGCAGGCCGGTGCCGTTGGGTTTGGCTTCGAGCAGTCCCCCTCCCCCGTGCGGGGAGGGGTCAGGGGCGGGGGTAATATTCGGAGCGCGATGATCAAGCAGGTTCGCGCCGGGGATAAGTGCAGAAGCCGGATCGTCCGCCAAGCTCTTCACCCCACCCCCAACCCCTCCCCGCCTCATCGCGGAGCGATGCTTCGCATCGATGTGGGAGGGGGGACCTTCGCGATCCCGCGTGTCCGCCATGTGTTGGTCCTCAATCCTGCGGCTTAAGCGAAACTCGCATCGACGATCTCTGGTGCCAGTTTGCCGGCGTGGAAGGATTTGCCCGTTTCGACGTTGGAGACTGTCACCATTGCGGGTGAAAACAGCATGGCGTCGATCTTGTAGAAGTCGCCGTTCACGGCTGCGAAGATTTCAGCAAACGGTTTGCCATAGGCGCTCGACGATGATGACGGCAGGCCATCGGCCAGCTTCTTGGCCTCGGCATCCGAGCCCTTGACGAACAGATGGATGCGGCCGCCGTAGATGATAGCGTCGTTGGTACGGCCCATGGCCTTGACGAAATCCGGGAACGGCGGCGCGATCGGGCAAGTGCCGGTGCCGTCGAGGATGTTCTCGAGCGCGAAGTGCAGCGCGTGCGCCTTGTGAATCGAGACTTCGAGCACGCGCGCCGCGATCTGCACGGTACCCGCCAAGCTCCACGTTGGCGCGAACAAGATTGTCAGTCCCGACGGCTTCACGCCGCAGGCTTCGGCGACTTTGGTGATGACGGCAGCAGGTGGGGCCTTGTCGCCTTCGATGACCAGCGAGGCTTGCTCGCATTTATCGACGTAACCGAGCTCCTTGTAGAGCTCTTCGACGCGGGAAAGAGCACGGGCTGGGCCGGAGCCAAGAGCAAAGAAGCCTGACGCATCGTCGGTGATGGTCCAGCCGGCGTACTGTGAGCCGAGGCATGAGATCACAGGGTTGGTGGAGGAAACGACGACGCCGAGCGGCCAGTTTGAAACACCGCTCGATTTGGTGAATTCAACTTTGCCGAGTCCGCCCATGCAAACTTCGCCAAGCAGGCGTCCGGCTTCGAGACAGCCGAGCGCTGACCCGCCCATGTCGATCAAGCGCTCGCCCTGGCTTCCGGTCGTGACCGTGCAGCGCAAGGCGTCGGCGTTGGCCGCGATGGCATCGACGATTTTGGCGGCGCGGGCCGAGACGCTGGGATGAGAGGCGCGTTGCATCAGTCAAATCTCCGTTCGGGTCATGATATTGGACTTTCGTATATCAGGCTTTCCAGCGTGGCCAAGCGTGCGCGGGCCAGCGCCTCTGCGGCATCTGGTGTTTCAGCGGTGGCGAAGACAGTCGCAATAGGTGCGCCGGGCGCAATGTGCGTGCCGGGCGCCCCCCGGTCGGCGGCCCACTTAGGCCAATCGAATTTGCCAAGGGTCAGTGCGCCGCGATCGGCGTGCAGGACTGCGGCGGCTTTGTAAGACTTGGCGTCATTTCCGCGCCGTTCGAGCGGCTTTCCCTGGCAAGCATCAGTATGCGCTTGAAAGAGAGTGCCTTGATCATCGTCGAAGATATCGATCGTTGCGCCAGGGCGTGGGTTGATTTCGAGAAGATAAGAGCGACCGCCACTGACCATAAAATCGAACGAGGCCAAGCCGTGCAATTCGAGTGCACTTGCGAGCTTGCTGACACTTGCGAGCATATTGAGCCGGTCCGCCGTGCTGCTCTCGGACAAACTTACTGCTCCGCCGTACCTGAAATGCAGCGCTGGACCCGGCGCGCACCACTGATGACTGGCCATGGTGATTATGCCGTCGTCGGCAACGACGGCACTGATGGAAATCCGCTCTCCTTCAATCAGCTGCTGAAAATACCGGCGCGGGCGCGCGCGTGCGTCCGCGCTGGCGCGACGGATGTGCCGCCCACCGCTGCCGCCGATGCGTTTTGTGATCCAGCCTTCGGGCCAGTCTTGCAAAATGTCGGGCGGCGTCATCCGCGTTTCGGGATGCGGAATGCCGAGCTCGTCGAGGACAGGAAAAAAGATCTGCGGGTCTTTGCAGGTGCGGACGGTTTCAGCGTTGCAGCCGAGCACGCCGTATCGCTTGTCGAGAATTTCCCACAGGCGTGGTTTGTCTTCGAGGCCGGAACCGAGCACCAGCCCAATTGGCTTTGAAGGCGCGGCTTCAACGAGCGCGTCGAGTGCTGCAATCAACGGCTTGGCGCGAAAGCCCGTGCGCATGGCATCAGGAACGATTTCGAAAGCATGCGCCGCCGCGCGGGTATCGAGGTCACCAAACGCATCAACGACCAGCGGCACATAGCCAGCGCGCCGCGCCGACTGTGCCAAGGCGCGACCGGAGAACGCTGCGATGAGAACGGGTGAGGTGGTCATACGAGAATTCCCTCTCCCCATGACGCTGCGCTTGTCATGGGGAGAGGGTCAGGGTGAGGGGCAGTCGCTTGCTCTGAGCCTGTTGCCGCCCCTCACCCCAACCCTCTGCCCGTTGAGTGCAGGAACGGGGAGAGGGAGATCCCCGCCATTCGTCGGCGCAATGCCCTTACGCCAATCCCGTCAGCTTCTTGCAATAGTCATAGGCGTGGCGGAAATCGTAGGCGACGGTCTTGTCAGACGCCAGCATCTGCTTGAACAAGCCGCTTTCGCATTTGTACTTGATGTCGCCAATCGCCAGCGCACCAATGCCAACGGCATTGCAACCCGGCAACGGCGCGCCGTCCATAAAGAGATCAAGACCTTCGACGCCCGCAGGCGGCACAGCGTTGACGTCGGCGATTGCGATCAGTTTTTTCGCGAGCGCCTTGTGTTCAGCGGACACAACCTGCACGCCAGCCGCAGCCGCAGCGAAGATGACTTCGGCATTGGCTATGATGTCGCGTTTTTGATCAGCGGTTTCGCCGTTGACCGGTTCGAGGTCAACGCCAAAGCGTTCTTTCGAAATGGCCGCGCTTTTGATGACGCGGTCAACGCCACGATGGGCGACGAGCTGGACGTCGGCACCTTCAAGCGCCGCGATGATCGACGAGGCAAAACCGACGACGCCGGTCGCGCCGAACACAGCAACCTTGACGCCCTTCCAGTTGCGATTGAACTTCTGTTTTAGCTGGCGCTCGACGCAGGCGACCATGGCAGCGGCCGTCGTGAATGAGCCGGCCGGGTCCGCGAACACCGAGCACTCGAACGGCGGCACCATGGCCTTCTTGGCGGCGTCCATCATGTCGAGGGCCATGAGAGCGTCCTTGCCGCCCATGAAAAATCCAGTGCGCGGACCGTAGTTTGGCGGGCGCGAGAAAATCGCGTCCTGAATGAGCGCCGTGACGTCGGTGACTTCGACGTTGGTATACGGAACAATGACCTTGTAACCGGCGTCGGCGGCCATGTTCACATCAAACGGGCTGACGTGCTTGCGCGGATCGAGCATGTGCAGAATAGGAGTCGCTTCGCTCATAAGATTCTGATTCTCCAGCTTTTTTCTGATGTCAGATCGTTTCAATCCGGGCTCCCGCATTGCGGCCCCTGGCAATCACAATTTCAACGCCGTCGCCTTTAGCGTCTTCGACTAAAGAATGATAGAGGCGAACTGCCGCTTCGTCGCCATCGACAAACGCGAACCCGGTTGGCCCCCAAGAGCTCTGGCCAATTCCGGTCGCACCAAGCGCCTGCATCCGTTGTGCAATCCGCCCGACAGCAGGACTGGTCCAAGCGCTGCCGCCTTGTTTGGCGGCAAAGTGTCCGCCGACCATCTGCTGGATTTCGGTCAGCGCGTCGCCGAAGGCTGTGATGTCATGCTCTTTGAGCCCGGGCACCAGCTTCATCAAGACCAGGTGGCAGATGTGGGCGGCGGCACTTTCGGGAAATTCGGGGAGGGCTTCGAAGGCTTTTTTCTCGGCGTCGCCGGAGACGCCGGCGCGGCTCGGATCGAGCATCAGCAGCACGCGCCAATTGTCTGGAAAATCCGAACGCAAGGTGAGGGGGGGTGGACGGTCGTTGGCGCCACGGCCACCATCGACGAGAAAGCCGCCGCCGCCAAAGGCCGCAAGCCCGATGCCGGAGCGCACGCCGCGTTCGCCCAGCCCGGCCAAATCCTGAGCCGACAATTCGCGCCCCTGAAGCCGCGCGATTGCCGTGCCGATAGCCAATGCCAATTGCGTACCGGAACCCAATCCCGCGTGCGCCGGAATCGCTTCCTCGACATTGACCGAATAGCCGTTGGAATGCCCGCGGCTGAAGAGTTGTGCCAGCTTCAGACTACGCGCGCTCTCAGCGCCAGACGCCGCGTTCGACGCTGACGTGGAGACGCTGACACGCGTTGCGGGTCTGTCAACGGCCATGCCAATGCTGCCGAAGCGGCGGCCAAGTGCGCCGTTCATATCGAGGAAACCTAGATGCAGCCGGGCCGGAGCACGCACGCGAACTGTGGTCGTTGTCGCGATTTTCGGCCTCACGGCGGGGGACCTCTTTCAAGCGGGCTAGATGGGCAGGTGGGCAAGCGGGCGGGGCGGATTTGCAATGCCAGTTTGCAATAGATGGGCATCGAGGGGTAGCCTTACCCTCCAGAAACACAAAAAACCAGAGAAGAGGCTGCGATGAACGCTGAACGCGAAAAACCAATGCCGGAAGCCGAAGTCAAGGCGTGGCTTGCAAGTCATCTGCCGCACTGGAAGCTTGAAGACGGCTGGGTGCGCCGTACCTACAAGACGTCGAGCTGGAAGGGGACGCTGATGGTCATCAACACGGTTGGTCATTTGGCCGAGGCAGCGTGGCACCACCCCGATATCACGGCGTCCTATGCTTGGGTCGAGGTGCGTTTGATGACGCATTCGGCCAAGGGCATCACGTCGAAGGATCTCGAACTGGCGAAGAAGATTGAAGAGGTCGTCCATTGGCAGCCGGGTAAAGAAGGTAAGGGTCTTGAGGGCACACCCGAGAGCGATCTGCGGTTTTCATACGTCAAGTACGATTGAACTTATCCATGACGCGCAAATCTGCGGCAGCGGTCGTTGGGTTCGACGCCACCATTGGGCTCGGCTCGAACATGGGCGACAAAGCCGCCAATATCGACCGGGCGATCGCGCTGCTGACCGAAGATGGCCCAGGTGGCGGAAGTGTGACCCTCGTCAAAGCCTCGCGCAAATATCGCTCAGCGCCGTGGGGCGTGACGGAGCAGGATTGGTTTGTGAATGCCTGTATTTCAGTTTCGACAAGGTTATCCGCTCAAGATCTGCTGATGCGTTGCCAGCACGTCGAAAACAAAATGGGGCGGGTCCGCCATAAGAAGTGGGGGCCGCGGTTGATTGATGTCGACATTCTAACCTACCGCGATCAAATCATCCGGGAACCTGA
>JAYUCQ010000532.1:0-6958 GCA_043740265.1 Hyphomicrobium sp. | reverse complement strand
GCGCTTACACCTACGCCGCTACTGCAAACTACAGCGGCAACGATACCTTCAAGATCACGGTCGCTGACGGTCACGGCGGATTTGCCTCGCAACAAGTCAACGTTTCGATCGGCGCCGTTGCCGATGCACCCACCGTGTCGGCCACTGACGCACTCGTCACCGCTGGAATCACGCTCAACGGCACCGCCGGCAATGACATTTTGTTTGGCACCAGCGGCAATGACTTTATCTCGGGCGGCGATGGCAACGATATCATCACTGGTACTGGACCTGCGCCTGCTAAAACCGCT
Source organism: Hyphomicrobium sp. (assembly GCA_043740265.1). GTDB lineage: Bacteria > Pseudomonadota > Alphaproteobacteria > Rhizobiales > Hyphomicrobiaceae > Hyphomicrobium_B. The sequence continues at coordinate 6,668 of JAYUCQ010000532.1, read as the reverse complement.
GCGCTCTCGATATCGGCTGCGCTTATCGACCTCGATGGCTCGGAAAGCTTGTCGATCAAGATCACGGGCGCACCATCCGACGTGTCGCTGTCGGCTGGCACGCATAACTCAGATGGTTCATGGAGCCTGACGCAAGCTCAGCTCAGCGGCCTGACCGTTAAATCGACTGCGTCAACGGATTTTATCCTCAACGTGACGGCGACCTCAACGGAAACAACCGGCCAGTCCGCAACCTCGACAGCGGCACTGCATGTCAACTTCAACGCCGGCACTGATAGCGACACGCTGGATGGCGGCGCGGGTAACGACACGATTATCGGTGGCGCTGGCAATAACATCCTGATCGACGGCGCAGGCACTGACATCGTTTCCGGTAACGGCGGCAACGACACGTTTATGGCGGGTCTAGGCAACGACACCTACGACGGCGGTCTCGGCAATGACACGATCAACATTTCGCTGTCGGCACAAGATATGACGGTCAACCTGTCAACCGGCATCATGACGGGTCTTGGCACCGACAAGCTTATCTCGATCGAGAACATCATTGCTTCGGCATTCAACAACACACTGACCGGCAGCGCTTTTGACAACCGGATCGACGCGGGTGCTGGCAACGACCAGATCTACGGCGGCGCCGGTAACGACACGCTGTTCGGCGGCGCTGGCAACGACCAGATCGACGGCGGATCGGGCAATGACGTCATTTATGACGGCTCCGGTAACGACACGGTGACGGCCGGCGACGGCAACGACTACATCTTCGCCGGCTCGGGCCTCGACAAATACGTTGGCGGCAATGGCTTTGATACGCTTGACTACACGGCTTCAACGGGCGCTGTTGACGTCGATGCGAGCAAGAAAACCATCGTCGGCTTCACCAGTGACACGGTTGACGGCATTGAAAAGTTCATCGGTTCGGCATTCGACGACACGTTCAAAGGCGGTAAGTCGATGAACTTCTTCGACGGCGGCGCTGGCAACGACACGTTCCGTGGCATGGGCGGCGCTGACACGTACACCGGCGGCGCTGGCAACGACTTGTACAATTGGTTTGTGAAAGACGTGCAGCAGGGGTCCAACTATCTCGGCGCCGACACAATCACCGACTTCGGCGGCGGCGATAAGCTGAACTTGCACGAGTTCGTCAAAGCGTTCCCAACGTCGCCGCTCGATAGCGTGGTTCATTTGACCAACAGCGCGGCGGGCACCCTCGTCTCGGTCAAGATCGGCACCGTGTTCCTCGATCTCGTCAACCTGCAGGGCGTGCACGAAACCTCAGCCAGCCACATGCTGGCCAATGGTCAGATTTTGACGTGATCAAATGTCATCCTCGGGCTCGTCCCGAGGATCCATTCAACCGCTTGCTCAAGATTTTGCGGCGCCATGGATCCTAGGCACAAGGCCTAGGATGACACGGGGCGATGGCCGAAGTGGGTCCTGGATCACGGGTGATCCCTATTGATCCATCCGCATGGCGAGACCAGCCTTCGCCATGTGGGCTTTGGCTTCGCCGATTGTGTAGGTGCCGAAGTGGAATATGGACGCTGCCAGCACGGCGCTGGCGTGGCCTTCGCGGACGCCGTCAACCAGATGATCGAGCGTGCCGACGCCGCCCGATGCAATGACCGGAACGTGCACGGCATCCGAGATAGCGCGCGTCAGCGGTAGGTCGAACCCGGCCTTGGTGCCGTCACGGTCCATTGACGTCAGCAGGATTTCACCGGCACCGAGCGCCACGACCTCCTTGGCAAAGTCTATGGCGTCGATGCCAGTGCGATTGCGTCCGCCGTGGGTGAAAATTTCCCATCGGGATGGTTCGCCGCCGCCCGAAACCTTCTTGGCGTCAATGGCAACGACAATGCACTGCGCACCGAACTTTTCAGAGGCTTGCTTGACGAATTGGCGATTGCTGACAGCCGCCGTGTTGATCGACACCTTGTCGGCGCCAGCTTCGAGGAGGCGGCGAATGTCTTCAACCGTGCGCACGCCGCCGCCGACGGTCAGCGGCATGAAGCAGCGCTCGGCTGTGCGCTCGACGATATCAAAAATCGTGTCGCGATTATCGACGCTCGCGGTGATGTCGAGGAAGCAGAGCTCATCCGCACCGGCTGCGTCATAGGCGGCGGCGGCTTCGACGGGGTCTCCGGCGTCGATCAGATCAACGAAGTTGACGCCCTTAACGACCCGGCCATCTTTGACATCGAGGCACGGGATAATGCGGACTTTTAACATGCAGGGTCAGCCAAGTTTGCAAAGCGCAGAAGGTGGGAGGGTTTCGCACGGACCTAGATAAAGATTGACGGCTGTCGCCCATATTTACGGAACTGAAGGCCTAGTAGCGACGTTATGGCCGAGGTTAAAAGGCAAGTCGGAGGCAAATACAATGGATCGCAGCCCGGAGCTTTCTATTTTATTCAAACGCCTCGACAAACTCTCGCAGCGGATGGCGAACGCGCGTGCCGGGTTTGCGGCCTCGCACCCGGAATTTGAGAGCGATCTTTCGACATTTATCGATCGTCGCGATTCGATTCTCAGCCTCATCGATGAAACAAACGCTAGCAGCGTCATCGCTACCGCCGAAAAGGCGACAGAAGATATGGAAAGCGGTTTGGAACACTGGCTAAAGTCGATCGATGAAAGTTACAATAAACCCCTGCCGCGTAAGAATAGCGTGTCGATGTAGGTTGGCACAGGGTTACATCACTCCCCCCGCTCCCGTAACGCCGAGAACTTCACGTCCGGGAACTTCTCGCCTTTGTATTTCAGCATCCACTGGCTCTCGGCTAAAAACACCAGTGCGCCGTCGCGGTCAGTGGCAATGTCGCCACGGTGGGCATCGACGAACTTCTGAAGTTTTGCCGGATCATCAGCTGAAATCCAACGCGCGATTTCGGCCGGAGCTTGTTCAAACGAAACCGGCACGCCGTATTCAGCTTTGACGCGAGATTGTAAAACTTCGAATTGCAGCACGCCGACGACGCCAAGGATCGGTCGCCCGCCCGCGATCGGCGTGAAAACCTGCACGATGCCTTCTTCCGCCAAATCTTCCAGCGCGCGATTAAGTTGTTTCGCTTTCATCGCATCTTCAATGATGACGCGGCGCAGAAGCTCGGGCGCGAAATTTGGAATGCCGGTGAATTTCAAAATTTCTTTTTCCGTCAGCGTATCGCCAACGCGCAACGTGCCGTGGTTGGGCAGGCCCATGATGTCGCCGGCATAGGCTTCATCGGCGGTCTCGCGGCCCTGGCCGAAAAATAGCGTCGGCGACGACACAGTCATGTATTTGCCGTCGCGGACGTGCAGCAGCTTCATGCCGCGTTTGAATTTGCCGGAGCACAGCCGCACGAAGGCGATGCGGTCGCGGTGGTTCGGGTCCATGTTGGCCTGAACCTTGAAGACGAAGCCAGTGACTTGATCTTCACCGGGCTGCACGGTGCGTTGCACGGCGACGCGCGCCAAAGGTCCCGGCGCCCATTGGCCTAAAGCATCCAGCAACTGTTCGACGCCGAAGTTGCGGAGCGCGCTGCCGAAGAAAACCGGCGACAAATGGCCCTCGCGGAAAGCCTGCAAATCAAATGTCGAGAGCGCACCTTGCGCCAGTTCAACGCCGGCGAGCGCGCGTTCGGCGATATCTTCATCGATGCCGGCAATTTTGGTGATGTCTGACAGATTGCTGATCGGCTCGATGCGGCCGAACGGCGTATTGCGCTCACCCTCGGGCAGCAGCACGCGCATGCCAACGAGATCTATGACGCCGCGGAAATCCGGGCCCATGCCGATCGGCCAGCCCATCGGCACCAAGTCGAGCGCGAGGCCGGAGGCGATGTCGTCCAGCAACGTCAGCGGGTCTTCGCCAGGGCGGTCGATTTTGTTGATGAAGGTGATGATCGGGATGTCGCGCAGGCGGCAGACTTCGAACAGCTTGCGTGTTTGCGCTTCGATGCCCTTGGCGGCGTCGATGACCATCACGGCAGCGTCGACGGCGGAGAGCGTGCGGTAGGTATCTTCGCTGAAATCGGAGTGGCCCGGCGTGTCGAGCAGATTGTAGACGATGCCGTTACGCTCGAACGTCATCACCGACGACGTCACCGAGATGCCGCGCTGTTGCTCGATTTGCATCCAGTCGGAACGGGTGCGGCGGCGTTCTCCGCGCGCCTTGACGGCGCCGGCCAGCTGAATAGCGCCGCCGAACAACAACAGCTTTTCGGTCAGCGTGGTCTTGCCGGCGTCGGGATGGGAAATGATCGCGAACGTACGCCGCCGCGCGATCTCGGGGTTCGCGATGGGCTCAACCAGAGCTATGGTGGGTGCGACGGTGGTCATGACGGTCAACGGATTAGGCCTCTGCCTCGATGCGTTTCAGATAGTCGGGCTCCAGCCAGATTTGATGTTTCTCAGGGGCTTCGCCAAAGGCCTCGCCGACGTGCAGCTCGATCAAGTCGCCGTCAAAACCGGCGACCGTGAACGTCTTGCCGAGACAGCCGCGGAAAAGCTTTTGCAATTGCGCATTGTCTTTCGGAAGGTCGGCCGGAATTTTGCTGACCTTCACTTTGTCGCCGATGTTCATTGTGGTCCTCAATAAATCGAGAGCTTCTTGTGGGGAGATGCGGCCATCGTAGAGCGCGCGGCCGGTGATGGCGCCTTCAAGCATACGGTATTCGGGCTGTAGCAGGGCTTTGATATCAGCGATGGAAGCAAGGCCGCCCGAGGCGATGACTGGAATTTTGGTGGCGCGCGCCAGCTCCGCAGTTGACGGCAAGTTCAAGCCCTTCAACACGCCGTCGCGGTCGATGTCGGTATAGATGATGGCCGCGACGCCGGCATCCTCGAAGCGACCGGCCAGATCGATGGCGGTTAGTTCCGACGTTTCGGCCCAGCCTTCAACCGCGACCCGGCCGCCCTTGGCGTCGATGCCGACAGCGATTTGGTGAGGAAACTTTTTGCAGGCTTCGCGCACCAGCGCCGGATCGCGCACGGCGACGGTTCCGAGGATGACGCGGCGAATGCCTTTGTCCAGCCAACTTTCAATCGTTGCCAAATCACGAATGCCGCCGCCAAGCTGCACCGGCATTTTGACGGCCTTTAAGATCGCTTCGACCGCATGCCCGTTGACCGGTTTACCCGCAAACGCGCCGTTCAAATCGACGATATGCAAATACTTGAAGCCCTGCCGCTCGAATTGGGCCGCTTGATCTGCCGGGTCGTCGTTGAACACCGTCGCCTGGTCCATCGCGCCGAGTTTCAGGCGGACGCACTGGCCGTCTTTGAGGTCGATGGCAGGGAAAAGGATCAAGTCTGTCTCGTTTTATCTCCCTTTCCCCGTCCTTACGGGGAGAGGGTTGGGGTGAGGGGCGGCCATAACTTTGCTCATCTCGTGTGGGATCAATAGGGTATCGGCGGATACGTCAAGTTGAAGCCGCAGCGTCACACGTTCTCAAGCCGGGTTTTTGCGTTTATGGCCACCGCATTTTTTACCGAACCATCGCCTGCAAGGCCCCGCAGCCCTTTGACGGAGGACGACGCCGTCGATATCTGGATTGCGCGCTGGCTGCGGGTGCGCCCGAAAGACCTTGTTCGCCGCTATCAATGCGATCCGCGGCGGCTCTATGAGATTTGGGAAGAAACGCGCTTTCCCGGCTCGCGATCTCAGGCGTTAGCGTTACTGCGTGAGCGTTATCCTTACCTGGAAGCGCGGATTGATCCTGGTGCTCACCGGCGGATTTCAAACGCCCCTGATCCCCGCCAAATAGATCTGTTTCCCGCCGTCTAATTTGCCCGCTGGCAGCCACAATTGATTTTTGGCTACCTATGCAACCCTCGGCCAATTTGCCCGTCAGCGGCCAAATTCAGAGCCTTAGAGGCCAAATAGAACAAAAGAGAACATTCTTGGAACAAGTGCTGGACAGAGCCGATGATTCGTGGCATGTTCTCACTATGTTCAGGGCGCCTCAAAAGACGCTCAATACCGGGTCAAAGTAGCGTAGCCGACCCTCCCCCCAACCGTTCAGGAGAGCCCCCCATGCGCACGTATTTGATCTCGTACGACCTCGCCAAGCCAAATCGCAATCAGCACGTTCTCGCGCAAGTCATCATGGGCCTCGGCGACAAGTGGGCACGGCCGCTGTCGAACACTTGGTACGTCGCCTCCGATCGCGATGAAATCGAGCTTGAAGCCGACCTCAAGGAACTGCTGGCTGAAGACGACGGTCTCGTCATCCAGGCGGTCAAGCGCGAGGCGGTTTTGACCAACACGTCACTGCGCTGGTTCCGTCAGCGCCGCCCAGGTCTCGATCTCGTGTCGGGCGGCAATGTCATCGCCTTCCCGTCGCCGCAGCAGCCCGAGCCGATGGAGCCGGAACTGCCGTTCGCCGAAGCTTGCTAAGTCTGAGCGCTTCCGGAGAGAAGCGCGAAAAAAGAAAATAAGAACTTTGAGCGGGGCGGGCACGTCTCCCCCAGAGCCGTTCCCAAACGGCCCGCCTCGCTCAAAGACCACATGGTTGCAACAATTGACGTCATCCCGGCGAAGGCCGGGACCCACGACAAAGTTCCGCGATTGAAACGCCTAATTTGACCCCGCGAACTCGTACCTTTCTTAGGTTCCACGAATTCTAACCTGCCTTCGTATCCAGTTCCGTTGCTGTGTAGCGTCGTTGCGTCAAGCGTTC
>JAYUCQ010000531.1:0-6969 GCA_043740265.1 Hyphomicrobium sp. | reverse complement strand
GCATTCTGCTTCTCGAAAGCCTTGAGCATGCGCAGGCGCGCGGCGCGACGATTTTGGCGGAACTCTCCGGATTCGGTATGGCGTCCGACAGCCAGGATATGGTCAAGCCGACCGTCGAAGGCCCAAGCGTCGCCATGCAAAACGCGCTGGCTGACGCGGGCATCAAACCGGAGCAGATCGACTATCTGAACGCTCACGGCACGGCGACGGCCGACAACGACATCAACGAGACGAAGGCGATCAAGAACGTCTTTGGTGACTATGCCTACAAGCTGCCCATCTCGTCGACCAAGTCAATGCACGGGCATCCGCTGGGTGCCGGCGGCGGCATCGAAGCCGTCGCCTGCATCAAAGCCATGATGCACGGCTGGATGCCGCCGACCATTGGACTGGATGAGCCGGGCGAAGGCTGCGACCTCGACTACATTCCCAACGTCGGGCGCGACAAGAAAATCACCTACACCATGTCGAATTCGTTTGCCTTCGGCGGCTTGAATGCCGTGCTGGTGTTTGGCCCGCCGCCGGCGTGACGTCCGCAAATTGCCGTTTGTGTGGTCTCAATCGGCAACGCCCCCTTGAAGGCCCCCTTGAAGGCCCCCTTGAAGGCCGTGACCCGAAGTGACAAGGTGCCGCCCGGCGATTGGCTGCGGTTGCGTGGTGATTGCGGCAATGAGTATGCGGGGCGTTATGCGCGAGGTTGTCATCCGGGCTGGAACTGTAACGGTGCGCGCCCGCCTTCTTGATACACCAACAGCCGAGCGGATATGGGCTGCGCTGCCAATTGAAGCGTCGGCGCGCACGTGGGGCGCGGAAGTCTATTTCGAGGCTCCCGTCACATCGACTGCAGAGCCCGGCGCGCGCGAAACAATCAAGGCCGGTGAAATCGCGTTTTGGCCTGAAGGGGACGCCATCGCCATTGGCTTTGGACCGACGCCTCTGTCACGCACCAAGGCTGAAATCCGCTTTGCCAGCCCGTGCAATATCTGGGCGCAAGCGCTGGACGACGTGCGCCAATTCAAGGCCGTTCATGCCGGCGAGCCGATTTCCATTCATCAGATTCGAAATTGACGTCAGGCTGCTCATGAGGGCCGCACACGGGGGCCGGACATGAAGTCGATGGCCTGCATCGAAGATTTGCGACGGCTCGCGCATCGCAAGGTGCCGCGCCAATTCATGGACTATTACGAGTCCGGTTCTTATGCCGAAGAGACGTTGCATGCGAACCGCGATGCCCTCAGCCGAATTCAGTTCCGGCCGCGCGTCTTGGCGGGCGCGGACGACCGGCAACTGCAAACCACGATCCTAGGCGAAAGCGTTGGGATGCCAGTTGCCATCGCGCCGGTTGGCATGATGGGCATGGCGCATCTCGACGGCGAAATTCTGTGCTGCCGGGCGGCGCAGGCGGCGGGCGTGCCGTTCACGCTGAGTACGATGTCGATCTGCTCCATCGAGGACGTCGCGGCGGCGGTTTCAAAACCATTCTGGTTCCAGCTCTACATCATGAAGGACAAGGGCTTCATTCGCGCCCTCATCGAGCGGGCCAAGGCTGCCAAGTGCAGTGCGCTGGTTCTGACCGTTGATTTGCAGGTGCTGGGCCAGCGTCACCGCGACGTCAAGAACGGTTTGACGGTGCCGCCGGAGTTTCGGCTTGGTACGGCGCTTTCGATTGCATCAAAGCCTCAGTGGGCGCTGAGCGTTCTCGGCGGTAAACGCAAAACCTTCGGCAATCTCGCTGGCCATGTGGCGGGGGCGGATGGCGCGATCTCTTTGTCGAAATGGACCGCCGAACAATTCGATCAGGCGCTCAGCTGGAAAGACGTCGAGTGGGTGCAAAGCCTGTGGCCCGGCAAGTTAATCCTGAAGGGGATCTTCGACGTTGAGGACGCGAAGATCGCGGCCAAAAGCGGGGCCTCTGCCATTGTCGTATCAAACCACGGCGGACGGCAATTGGACGGCGCGCGCGGCGCAATTTCGGTGCTGCCGGAAATTGCCAACGCCACCGGTAGCGATATCGAAATCTTGTTCGACAGCGGCATTCGTTCGGGCCAGGACGTGATGCGGGCGTTAGCGCTGGGTGCGAAGGGATGCTTGCTCGGACGTGCGCCGCTCCATGGCTTGTGCGCCGGCGGAGAAGCAGGCGTTACCAAGGCGCTCGACATCATCCGCAAAGAACTGGACGTCACCATGGCACTGACCGGCGTCAAGCGCATCGCAGATATCGACCGAAGAGTGCTGGCGACGTGACACTCTCCGGCGCCTCCGGCCGGCTCGACGAAGGAGAGTCGGAAGCGCCAATGCAAAGTGGTGGGCCCGTCAGGACTCGAACCTGAAACCAGACGGTTATGAGCCGTCAGCTCTAACCATTGAGCTACAGGCCCGCCGCCCGCCTCATAACAGAGTTCTTTAACGGCGGCGAGCCCGCACAAAAATTTGGTCCATGTTTGAATATTGGCCAAAGGATCGCCGTCTTTGCCCCGTCAAACCCGTGTAAGGACGTTTCGACATATGAGGCAATTGACAAATGGCACACTTAATACGGCAACTCGCAACAACGCTGGCTCTCATCGGCGCATTTGCCGCCCCGCTTCACGCTGAGGACAAACAAATGGACCGCACGGTTACAGTATCGGCATCAGGCAGCGTTTCAGCTGAACCTGATGAGGCTTCGATTTCGACGGGTGTCTCAAGCGAAGCCAAGACCGCGCGCGAAGCCTTATCGAAAAATACCGAAGCAATGAAAAAAGTCATCGCCGAACTTAAAACGCAAGGCGTGGAGCCGAAAGACATCCAGACGACGCAGTTTAGCGTCGAGCCTGTCACCGTGTATCCAAAGGAAGGTCAGCCGCCGGTCGTGACGGGCTACCGCGTCAACAACATGGTGTCGGTGCGCGTGCGCAATCTCGACAAGCTCGGCGGCGTTCTTGACCAGCTCGTGACCGTTGGTGCCAATCAGATGAGTGGCATCGCGTTTAGCGTCAGCAAAGCCGAGAACTTAAAAGATGAAGCGCGCCAGCAAGCGGTGGGCAATGCGTTGCGGCGGGCAAAGCTGCTGGCGTCTGCAAGTGGCGCGGACGTTGGCGAGGTGATGCAGATTTCCGAAGAGGTGAATTTCCAGGGTTCGCAGCCGGTACTATACGCGCGCAAAATGGCGATGTCGGCAGAAGCCGCACCCGTCGAACGCGGCACGCAGGAGCTCGAGGCCCGCGTGACGGTGACGTGGAAGTTGAAGTGACGGACTACGCGGCTTTGGATTGGGCAGGCTTGACGGCTTTGCGAATTCCACTGCCGTGTGTGCGCTCCGCCAGAATGAGATCGTGGCGCGATTGCAGGTTCATCCAGAACTCGGCGGTCGTTTTGAAATATGCGGCGAGCCGCAACGCCGTCTCCGCCGAAATGCCCCGCTGGCCGTGCACGATTTCATGGACTCGTGCGGCGTTGACGCCGAGGTCGCGGGCCAGCCTGTTCTGGCTGATGCCGAGCGGGGCCATAAATTCTTCCAGCAGAATTTCGCCGGGTGGGATAGGGGGGAGCTTCTTTGCCATTGATTTCATCGCCAATTATTCTAGTGCGGTGCCATTAGTGATAGTCTGCAATTTCAACGTTTTCAGCGCCGTCGTGCCAGTTGAAGCATAAGCGCCATTGATCGTTGATGCGAATGCTGTGCTGGCCCTTTCGATCGCCTTTTAACGCCTCAAGTCTATTTCCTGGAGGTACGCGGAGATCGTCGAGACGGGCTGCGGCATTGAGCATTTGGAGTTTGCGGCGGGCGGCCCGTTCAATAGCCGCAAACCTTCGAATGGGTTGATCAAGGAACAACGCCTGAGTGTCGCAGCAGGCAAAGCTTCTGATCATACCGCCGGAGCCTATACTGTTTTTCAGTATAGTTCAAGCGTTGTCCAAGATTGCGAATTAAGAGAGCGGTACAATCTCAACCTTCACCTTTGCCATCGGTGCGCCGGGCTGATTGGACCAATCGGCGTAGTTGCGCATTTCACCGGTCTCGCGGATGCGGCGCAGGCGGGCCAAGTCGATCTTAGCCGTTACCCATTCCGCCGCGTTGAGTTTTCCCTGGGCGACGATGCCGTCATCGGAAACGCCGTGTTCGGAGGGCACATAGACGCCCGCAGCACCGGCATTAAAATCAACAGCAGGTGACCACGGGGCATCGCCGACGGTTGGGCTTTGCACCGTCGCGATCGTGTTCTCCAGCGCGCGCGCGAGGCAACCGGTGCGGACGCGGTGATACCCCGAAACGCGTTCGGTGCAGGATGGCACCAAGACAACGTCGGCACCGGCTTCGGCCATGGCGCGGACGAGAAGCGGGAACTCGCTGTCGTAGCAAATCGCAATGCCGAATGTGCCGATGCGGGTCTGGAACACGCGCACGGGTCCGCCCGCCGAGATACCCCAGTCGCGCTCGAACGGCGTCATGACGAGTTTTTCCTGCTCGCCGGCGGCACCTTCCGGCGTGACCAGCTGGCAGGCGTTGACGAATGAGCCATCGGATTTCAGGACCGGGCCAGAGCCAACAAGAATGTGGACGCCGTACCGCTTAGCGAGATCGGCATGCAATGCCACGCGCGACGCGGCAAGTTCAGCGACTTTGTGCAGCGTGACCTGCAGATCGTTGTAGACCTCAGCGCCAAAGCACGCGGCTTGCTCGATGGCGGCGTATTCCGGAAAGATGAGGAGTTCCGCGCCTGTCGCCGCGCCCGTCTTCACCCATAGCGCGATTTTATCTTCCCATTCGGAGAGTGATTTCGGCTGACCGATCGGGTATTGCGCGCTTGCGACGTGCAGGTTCGCCGCATGAACAATGGGTGCTGAGGTCATCAGAGCTTTTTCATCCAGAATTGCATCTGGTGTGTGGTCTCGTCTGCTTGATCGATGTCTTTCCAGTCGTAGGTCGCGACAAGGCCCGCGACAGGCGCGTAGTTGCGCTTATGCCAGAACGGATCAAGCGGCGCGTAGTCTGCCGGCTTCAACGGATGATTGTCAGGCCGCACCACGCGGCAGAACGTCGAGTGGGTGAAGCCGCCAAGCTTGTGCGCTTGGGCTTCGCGACCGTCGAAAAAAGCGTGACCCAGGCCATAACCGCGATGCGATTTCAACAGTACGCTCTCGCCGCAATAGAAAATTTTCGACAGATCGTAGCCGGCTTTTTTGAAGGGCTCGCCGAATTCGTCGGCGTGCTCGACCATCGGTGCCGCGGTCGAAGCGCCGACCATATCCAGGCCGTCATAGGCGCAAATGACAACGGCGCCTTTAGCGGCGGCAAACTTGGCGAGATACTTTTCTTCGTAGTCGAGCGTGCCGTCATAGAGATATGGCCAGTCGCGGAACACGGTGATGCGCAGGCGCGCGAGATCAGGCAGGACGGCATAGATGTCCTGCCCGGTCAACGATTTCACATCGAGTTTTTTCTTCGGCGGCGACGTCATCGCGTGTCCTTCAGGCTTAGCCGGCAACCTGAGTGATCCAATCGGTCAGATTGTAGTAGGTGGTGACGCGGGCAATTTTTCCGTCGCGAACGGCAAAAAAAGTACCGGCTGGCAGCACGTACTTCTGGCCAGTTGCGGGCGGCAGACCTTCCTCGGAATTCTTGTAGGCGCCGTGGACGTTGAACTCGGCGGCGGCACGCGTCGCGTCCTTGGACACCAGGACGACGATGTCTTTCAGTTCTTCTTTGTAGTTGTGGGTCATGCGAGCGTTGAACGCCTTGAACTTGTCCTTGCCCTGGCGCCGTTCACCCTGATTGATGTCGTGGATGACATCGTCGGTTAGAAAATCGATCATGCCATCGGTGTTGCCGGAGTTGAAAGCAGCGTAGTAATCGCGGATCAATTGCGCCGTCTTGGCGCGGGCTTGGGATTCAGGGGTGGTGTCGGCCATGGGGGCTCCGTTTTTCCTTCAAGGTGTGGTGGCGTTTTCTAGCAGTTTGCGGCGCCGGGTTCCAATTGCTTGGACCGAAGCGCGAGGCTGCTTTGTGGAAGCGGTTACTCATCTACATCAACTTTAGATAGCAACAATATGAATATATAACTCATTGATTGTAGTTATATTTTTTGAAGTCTGTGGAGGGTTTTTGGCGTAACGTTCGGCGCAGAGTCGCCGGAGAAGCTTATGCCGACCACTGCTGGTAAATCTGCTGACCCGAAACGCCCCGCCGTTTCATCGCCGCCGTTCTCCGGTGCCGCTGGATTGTCGGAAGACCGGGCGGAGTTTGAAACCGCGCGTCCGGGCATGGCTTTTCCCGATTTCGCTTTTCCGGATTCTGGCTCCGTCGATGCCACGCGCTTCAGTGACAGCCTGGCGCTCATTCGCAGCTTCAACCTGATCGATAGCGACGCCGCCCGGCAGCAGGTGCTTGCGTTAGCCCGCCGCCTCGCTGGCGAATAGCGGCGCTAGTTGGCGCGGCTGCGTTTTGAGCGATAGTGCCCGTTACTGCCTTTTTCAAAATTTTCGACGATCTCGGGGTGACGCAACGGCCGGCCCGTATCATCGGGCAGCAGGTTTTGTTCAGACACGTAGGCGATGTACGTGTTGTCGGCGTTCTCGGCATAGAGATGGTAAAATGGCTGGTCCTTGCGCGGACGGATATCTTCCGGGATGGCCAGCCACCATTCTTCAGTATTGGCGAATACCGGGTCGATATCAAAAATCAAACCGCGAAACGAAAACAGGCGGTGATGCACCACCTGTCCGACCGAGAATTTGGCTTGTTTGATTGTGGCCATTCGGCACGCTGCTATCCTGTTTTCGTCATGCTCGAGCGCGTGAGCCCACTTGCGAACGGGCTCGGGGATCCAGCGTCAAACTGCCGAAGGCTCAAAATATTTAGTTTCTCCGACGAGTCTTGCGCTGCGTCCCCGGCCTTCGACGCGCATGTGAAGTGCGCGCTCGGCCCGCTGCGCCAGCGCTTGCGCGGCGAGCCGAGGATGACAATCTGGATTATAACCCAAACGCGGC
>JAYUCQ010000530.1:0-6973 GCA_043740265.1 Hyphomicrobium sp. | reverse complement strand
CGCGGACAGGCGGAATGTCGTAGGCGTTCGCCCAGCGTCCCGGATCGTCTTCCAGCCGCAAATCAATGGCCGCTCGCTTGAACGCTTCCATCATCACCGCGCTGTCGCGGTAATAGTCGAAGCGGATTTCTGCAAAATTGAAGCGCCCGCGGTTGACGGCCAAGTCCCGGCCCCAGTATTGCGCGTCGCGGGTGTAGGTGACCGAGCGTCCGGCATCGACGTTTGAAACCGTGTAGGGGCCCGATCCCGTCATCGCTTTCAAGGACGTCTTGTCAAAGGCTTCGGGGTCGGTCGCGTGCTTGGCAAATATAGGCATCAAACCGAGGATCAGCGGCAGCTCGCGGTCATTTGCGTCTTGAAAGGTAAACCGCACGGCGCGCTCTGATATTTTTTCTGCCTTTGTGACTTTTGAAAAATAGGTGCGATGGTTGGGTCGGCCTTTGGTTTTGAGAAGCTCGAATGAATTGATGACGTCCTCTGCCGTCACGGGCGTACGATCCGAAAACGCCGCCGCCGGATTGAGGTTGAAGGTGACAGCTGTGCCATCTTCAGCAATATCGATGGTCTCGGCGAGAAGTCCGTAGAGCGTGAACGGCTCGTCAAGGCCGCGGCTCATTAAACTTTCAACCGAGAATTCACGTACTCCCGCCGCCGGGTTGCCTTGGACAATGAGCGGATTGAGACTGTCGAACGATCCCTGGATACCAAGCGTGATGCGTCCGCCCTTGGGTGCGGCCGGGTTGACGTAGGGAAAATTTGTAAAGCCGGGGCTCATGGCCGCCGCACCGTGCAGCGCGATGGATGTCTTTGGTTCTGCATTGGCGGCCTGCGGCAAAACCCAGAGCGTCAGACAGACTGCATACTGCGCATATTTTGCGAACAGACCGCGGCTCATCTCATGCTCCAAAGAGGTGTCGTCCAAGCCAACGGAAAGACTCAACTCCAACCGCCAATGCCATTGTTATCACGCCGCAAAAGCCGTGGTATGGCGCTGATTGGGCAATGCTGAGCCCGGTTCCGGACGATGCCCTTCCCGCAGCCGGTTACAGCTTGTCACAGTGGCACCATTGTCACTTTCCCCGATAGGGCTTAGCGGCCAGCATTTGCCGGTTCTTGTGGCCACGGGATTGCCGCAATCCGAGCCTTATTCGCGCATCGGAACGGCGCTAAAGGCGCCCGGACACGCCTGCTGCGTGCAGGGCGTCAAGAGGGGTAGAGCTGGCAAGACTGGCTCGCAAACACGAGGATTTTTAGGTTCATGAGAAACCCGGTTTTCCGTGATGGCAAGACGTCACTGGTATCGACTGCGGCGTTGGCTGTAATGATGTTCGCGGGCCCGGCGTTGGCGGTCGACAAAGAAGTCACCATCCCCGTTCAAAAGGTCGAATCGAAGCCTGCAGCACCAGCTGTGGCGCCTGCTGCACCAGCCGCACCCGCTGTTGCTCCGGCCGCCAAGCCCGCAGCACCTGCGGCTGCTGCAGCACCAGCCGCCGCCGCGCCGAAGGCAGCTGCTGCGGCACCCGCCGCCGGTCAGGCCACACCAACAGCTGACGCTGGAAATAAAACGGCATGGGTCAAGCTTTGCGAAAAAGCGCCCATGGTCAAGAAAGACAAAGACGGCAAGGACGTCAAAGAAGAGAAGAACCTTTGCCTGACGCACCACGAACGTCTCGATGGCAACACCGGTATGGTGCTTGTGTCGGCTGCCATTCGTCAGGTTGAAGGTCAGGAGAAGCAGTCGCTTATGGTGATGGTGCCGCTGGGCATGGCGATCCCGCCGGGCATCCGCGCCGCTGTTTACACCAAGGAGCAGTGGGCTGCCGTCTCCAAAAACGAAAAAATCGACGAGAAGACATTAAAGCCGATTGAGCTCAAGTATTCGCTGTGCCACCCGGCTGGATGCACGGCTGAAATCGAAGCAACAAAAGATATCCTCGATCAAATGGCGGCTGGCGGCGGCATGATGGTACTGGCTATGAACGCTGGTGCCCAGCCTGTTGCTTTCCCAGTTCCGCTCGACGGCTATAACGAAGCCGCGGCCGGTCCTCCGGTCGACAACGAGAAATATGGCAAGGCCCGCGCCGCCTTGATGCAGTCCATTCGTAAGCGTCAGCAGGAAATGGCGGAGCAGATGAAGGACAAAGAAATGAAGAACATTCCGCTCGATATTCCTGGCGCACCGCCGACCACGACGGGCTCGACGGCAGCGGCTCCGGCCGCCAAGGCCGCCGACAAGAAGTAAGCTTCAACGCCAATGCGGGTTCTTCCCGCTCGCCAGTCTCAAAAAGCCGCTCCGGTTACTCCGGGGCGGTTTTTTATTGGTCGTTTTGCAGAATGCCGAATGCCCTGTAGTATCCCGTCATGAGCCGCGCCTTTGTCAAAGAACCCGACGGACTGGAAGCCTTCGATGAGCTGCCGGAAAAGCTGGTGTCGGATCACCGCAACCTGGTGACCGCGCGCGGCTTGGAACTGATCGAAGCCGAAGTGGCGCGCTGGTCGGCGGACCACGCCACCGCCCAGGCCGCCAACGACCGGGCTGCAATTGCGCGGGCGCAGCGGGATCTGAGGTATTGGGCACAGCGGCGCTCAACCGCAGAAGTGATGGCCCCGCCGGATGGTGCCAAAACCGTTCAGTTCGGTTCAACAGTGTCGCTGGTTCGTGATGATGGCCGCCACCAAAAATTTAATATCACCGGCGAAGACGAAGCCGACCCGGCGAAGGGCTCGATCTCGTATGTTTCGCCATTGGCTCAAGCGCTGCTGGGCAAAGCGACCGGCGACACCGTCCTCGCCGGTGCGGGCGAAGCCGAAATCACCGCAATCATCTAATGCCGCATTTAAGTGGCTGTCGCAGCGCTGCCGGAGTTGAAGGGGCACGTCTGTGCGACGACGGGGATGTCGGCTGCTAATCGCGAGAATATGGCCAGTATTTCGGCAGGCGTGGCGTTATCGACGGCACCTGCCGTCACCTGTTCCCGGGTCCACATCCAGCTTTGTGCAGGGTCATGCCGCATCGCCCACTGCGGAAAAAGCCGGGTGTCAATGCTCCCGCTCCACACGTTTGCAATATCGGTGTGGCGGTCATCCCGGTTGATCCTCTCGAACGTCCTTTGAACCGCGTCTTCGTTGCCTTCCAGCATCTGCACAAACAGATCTTCGCGGCAGATCAACGAGCCGGTAATTCCATCGGCAACATTATGGCGCCGTGCCGATGCTAAAATGCCGCCGAGCGCCAAGTCATCAAAGCCAAACGGCCGTGAGACGTAGATGAGCTGAATTAGCGGCATGGGCGCTCCTGTAGGCCGTCCGGGCATGCCCCGGGTGCTTTGCAGCATCGGCGAAAGAAAAGACTAGCATGGCGGCGCGGTACCCTGTGGAAATTCGTTGCGCCCGCAAAGCTGATCTGCCTTTGAGGCCGTGAGGGTGCAGACCTGGCTGAAAAAATGGGCGATAAGGCCCAAATCCTAACATGCCAGCCAGGTGATGGCGCGGCGCATCACGTCGAGGTTCTACTGATGTTTCCTTTGTCGCAAATGCTGAAATCTTTTATCCGCGTGGGCCGGTTGACCGTCGAAGACGCGGACGGCAAGAGCCATGTTTTCGGCGCAAAATCAGCAGCAGCGCCGGATGCGCCCGACGTCAAGATGAAGCTGACTGATCCTAAGCTATACAAGGCGCTTTTTTTCAATCCCGAACTGCACGCAGGCGAAGCCTATATGGATGGGCGGATGAGCTTTCCGGGATCGTCCTTGCGCGATTTTCTGACGCTGTTTTCGATCAACCGCCGGGCGCTGAAAGCCCATCCGATGCAAAAAGTCTTCCAGCGCGGGTCAAAGGCGCTGAAAGGCTTTCAACAATATAATCCGGTCGGCAAGGCGCAGCAGAACGTCGCCCACCATTACGACATCGGCAACGACCTTTACGCACTGTTTCTGGATGAGGGCATGTTCTACTCGTGCGCCTACTTCCGCGAACCGGGTGATACGTTAGAGGCGGCGCAGATCAACAAGTGCCGCTTGATCGCATCGAAGCTCGGATTGAAGCCCGGCATGAAAGTGCTCGATATCGGCTCGGGCTGGGGCGGGCTTGCCATGTATCTGGCGCGCATTGCCGACGTCGAAGTGCTGGGGTGCACGTTGTCGAAAGAACAACACGCGCTGGCTGAAAAGCGGGCGAAAGAGGCAGGCTTAGATAAACGCGTCCGCTTTGAATTGATCGATTACCGCAAGCTCAATCAGAAGTTCGACCGCATCGTCTCGGTTGGCATGTTCGAGCATGTCGGCGTGGCGCACTACGGCGAGTTTTTCGCCAAGGTCAACGATCTCATGACCGATGACGGCGTCATGCTGCTGCACTCGATCGGCAAAATGAGCCCGCCGGGAACGGCCAGCCCGTGGCTCAGGAAATACATTTTTCCAGGCGCGTATTCACCGGCCTTGTCGGAGGTTTTTCCGGCTGCCGAGAGCAACCAGCTCTGGGTGACGGACTGCGAATTTCTGCGCATCCACTACGCCACGACGCTGAAGCACTGGCACGAGCGCTTCGACGCCAACCGGGCTCGTGTTGCGCAAATGTATGACGAGCGCTTCTGCCGGATGTTCGAATTCTATCTGATCAGCGCCGAAATGATGTTCCGTACCGGCGCCCAGGAAGTCTTCCACATGCAGCTCTCGAAAAAGCGCGACGCCAGTCCAATCGTGCGCGACTATATCGTCGATGAGCAGCGGCGGTTGATTGAAAAAGAGAAGGCGGGCTCCTGAGATGCCTATTTTTAATGTCGTCACGCCATAATTCTGTTGGTATCGTCGCCCCACGGTAAATCTACGGTGCAGACTTAAGCCGTCTGGACTTTGTGGATCGGGCCCATGGTGTCGGGCGCAAATCGTTACGAGGCGTAAATCGATGCGAATGGGCGTTATCGCCGCCACGCTATGCTGCGTGGTGGCCGTATCTTTGACAGCCCATGCGGCGAAGGCTGCAACAAAGGCCCCATCCGTCAACATCAACGAACGCCCGATGCAAGTCACTGTGGTTCGAAGCGCCGCTCCCGGTTGCGAACCAAATTGCGCTGAGTGGATCGCGGCTCAAGGCCAGATCGACAGCTCGTCGCTGCGGAAATTCAAAAAGGTCTTGAGCCAGATCGGCAAACGCCGGTTACCCGTTCTTATCCATTCCATCGGCGGTAGCGTTGATGAAAGCCTCGCCATTGGCCGCTTGATCCGTGCCAAGGATCTTGACGTTGCGGTTGCCAAGACGGAAGTCCTGTCATGCCGCGCGGCCGACAAAGACTGCCAAGAGTTCGCAGCAAAAGGCGGTGTTCGCGGCCGGCCTGAAGCCTATCATGCGCTCTGCGCATCGGCCTGCGCTTTTGTGCTTGCCGGCGGAGTTAGCCGCCATGTTGGTTCCCGGACTCTTGTCGGTGTGCATCAGCTGACGTCATTCGAAACGCGCTTCAAGGTTCTGCGCACCTACAGGGTTGAGACCCGCAAAAGCTGGTTTGGTCCGCCAGTGGTCAAGAAAACGCTCATGTCTGAAAAGCGCTTGGACCAAAAGACTGTCGAGACGCCGACAGCGGATAGTGCTTACAAGAAGGTCAAAACATATTTTACCGAAATGGGCGTTACCGAAGCAATGATGCCGCTGGTGATGTCGGCGTCTGGCAAAAGCATTCACTGGCTGACGGGCCGCGAACTGCGCGAAACAAAAATTGCGACGGATTTCAAGGATGGCGAACAGCTGATTGATGGCGTCGTTGATAGAGACACTCCAACGCCTGACGATCAGCCCGTTAAAGGTGATACGCCAGCCAATGATGCCACCCCGGGTATCGCTGCGACTTACGATCCGTTGGCGGGGCAGGCGCTTTGTGACGGGTCCGAGCGCGCAGAGCGCGGGTGTGATGGCGTCCCTCCACTCAAACATGAAGGTGGCTCGGCGGGTGCTGGGGCTGCGATTGCAAAGGACCGGCTGGAAAAGTGAGCTGTGGGATTGAATCCCACTTTAACCGCTAGCTCGCAGGGCTAATCGACCAGCAACCTTATCCTGCCAAAAGGCTTTGCGCCAAGGTCATCTGGCGATCAAGTTCAGCAACATCGACGTCAAGGATCACCTCCCAGGTGACCGGCATGGCGCTGGCCAGGGCCGCGGGCGCCGCATCTAGCATGCTGAAGTCAACAGCAACATCGAGCGAGAGAGCGATGGCTGATGGCTGCAGGCCGCCAAAACGCAATCGCGTTGCGTCGGCCCAATTGTGGGTCGCTTGCAAATAGATCGAGCCATCAATGTAGCCCGGAGCAGGATTGACTGGAAAGGCGAACTCTTGCCCTGATAGGCTGCGCCAGCTCGTGAGGCCAAGACTGATGTGGTCAAGCCGAAGGTCCGACTTCGGCAGTCCGCGTGCGTCCTTGTGGGGGAAGAACTCCGGATCTTCCGGAACCGGATTGAGGTCGAAACCAACGGGTATTTCGATGGAATAGAATAGCCCCGTGACATTGGTTGGATAGGGCAACGACGGGTGAGACACCCGTGCTGCAAGACGGCCGCGCCCTGGAATGAGCTGTGAACGCACCACCGCACGCTTCCCAATCAAAAGTCGCTATGGGTGGCCCTAGTTATCCAAGAAGCTCCGAAGCTTTCTTGACCGGCTCGGATGCTTGAGCTTGCGCAGCGCTTTGGCTTCGATCTGGCGGATACGTTCGCGCGTCACGGAGAACTGCTGGCCGACCTCTTCCAGCGTGTGGTCGGTGTTCATGCCGATGCCAAAGCGCATGCGCAGCACGCGTTCTTCGCGCGGCGTCAGTGAGGCCAGCACGCGCGTTGTCGTTTCGCGCAGGTTCGACTGGATAGCAGCTTCAATCGGCAAAATGGCATTGCGGTCTTCGATGAAATCGCCGAGGTGGCTGTCTTCTTCATCTCCAATCGGCGTTTCAAGGCTGATCGGCTCTTTGGCGATTTTCAGAACCTTGCGCACTTT